>JAGHTW010000053.1 GCA_018065145.1 Candidatus Prevotella equi | reverse complement strand
CTATCAAATAAAAATTTTCGAAAAATTCACGATTAATTTTCGATTAATTTTCGTTTCAGCGAAGCGTCTCTTTAATGGGAGTCAAGTTGTATATAGTCCCCAAAGCGTTGGTTTGCCGAAAATTATATTGTCCTACTTGCGTTCTACAAAACTTATGCCTTATATATAATCGAATTCCTATCGCTTATAGTTTGATTTTGTGTGCTTTATAAATAGTAAAGGCTGCAAGCAGCATGTCGCCACTTGCAGCCCTTACATGAGAGTTGATTATTTGTATTTCGGATGTTATCTGTCCCAGATACTGTTTTGTACAGTCGGAACTTCATCCTCGTCGTCATAGTTGATACTATAGCCAGAAGGAGTTTGGCTTCCTGCGAGGATAGAAGTGGTATGTTCGAGTTTTACCACCCTTATTGATGGTTCCTTATATTCTTTCTTCTTCATATCTTTACTTTTTGATTACCTTTTTACCATTCTGAATGTATATCTCACCCTTCTTCGGAGTCATGATGCGCTGACCGCTGAGGGTGTAGATAGGCTTGCTCATGTCGAGGTCGGTGTCAGTCTCAATGTTGTTTATACCTGTTATATCATCATAATCACCGAAGAATGCGAGAGCCTTAGCCATATACGCACCGCTGCCTAACCAGAGGTAAGCACGGAAAGAACGAAGGAGGTTGCCTGTGCCTGCCTTTACGAATGTCGATTGCCCATCATGCATAGCATATCCGTAAGCACCTACAGGAATATCTATCTGGCTGTATGTGCCATAGAGACCTGGCTCTGATGGATTCTCAGCATTAGGCATAGATGTTGTTGCCTTTATCTCTGCATCATCCACGGTGATAGAGGTGAAGTCAGTTGCAGGCTTGAAGAAGTAAGCGGTGTTAGCCCTCACGATGCCGTCAGCGTTGTCAAAGTAAACCTTGCCTTCCCCATGCGTTCTATACTGATAGAATGTACCGAGTTGAGCAGCCTGACCAGCAGGAATATCGAATGGCACGATGAATGACCACATACCACCGTCATTTATAATATAGCGGTTGAAGGTCACACTTGGAGCAGAGAAGTCAACAGGCGAAGAGAAGTCAACAGGCGAATAGAAAGAAGCAGGGTCATTGATTATGATATCCTCGCTTGTAGAGTAGTTGCCTTCGCCGTCCTTTGTCAGTTCAAGGTGATTGCCTTCGCCGTAGAAGTCCTTGATGATATGGTCATCGGTGTGTGTGCCGCAACCATAGTCACAAGCATAGGCATAGAGACCGTCCTCTACAGGATCATCGGTCAGGGTCATGTTGGTGAAGGTGTGAAGACCTGTAGCAGGGATTATCGTCTGCGCTACAAAAGGCTTACCGCAGAGGTTACAGTGTGAGCCTTCGGTGAGACCATCCGTTGTACAGGTAGCTGCTACTGCTGCGTCAACGATCTTGCTTCCGCCAGTGTGTGTCAGGTTTGGATGATTCTCTACAACGCTGCCTGTGAGGTCGAGGGTGCAAGGAGCGGTCACGGAAGCAACTTCTGGGAAGTAACGATTGCTTTCTTTATATACATACGAGTCATCGGAGAGGACTACCGCCTTTGTACAGTTGACGTTAGAGAATGCATTTAATTGTATATTTGGTATTGATTTCATTTCTACGCCAGACAATTTTGAGCAATCTATAAATGTTCTTAAACCAATACTTGTTACAGAGTAGCCTATAGTGAGATTACCATCGAGACCTTCACAACCACTGAAGGCAGCATCTCCAATGCTTGTGACAGAGTTCGGTATGGTAAGGTCACCTGTGAAACCTTTACAACCACTGAAGGCAGCTTCTCCAATGCTGGTGACAGAATTCGGTATGGTAAGGTCACCTGTGAAACCAGATTGAACGAAGGCATAATTTCCAATTTGTGTTAGCGAATTGGGAAGGATGAGATTGCCACTAAATGAGCAAGATCTAAAGGCTTGCTGACCGATGCTTTTTACAGAGTTAGGAATTACCAAATTGCCAGTTAATGCTGGCCTAAGATAAAAGGCATTTGTGCCAATAGTAACCAAAGGCTCGTTGAATTCTATTATACCCTGGCCATCTGCAAAGGTGTGTTTTGCTGTCGTATAAATTCCCTGATTTCTAGAATTCATTAGTTGTCCAGGGCTGTTAGGCTCCACCTTCGCAGTAGCGGTATAGCGGAAGAAAGTATGGCTGCAAACAGTACAGAGCGTATGATATGGGTCTGTCTCATCATCGAAGGTGTGAAGACCTGTGGCAGCAATGTCCTTGACGTCCTTGGTAGATGTGTATTCTGCGTTTTCAACGGTAGCAGTGGCGGTATAGCGAGTGGTTCCTTGCGTGGAACATTTAGGTGCAACTTGTTGAGCAGATGTGATACCGTTGCCCAAAGTCACACTCTTGGAAGATGTATGTCCTGTGGTGTTAGTGGTGCAGCCTGTGCGACCGCAGGTACGAGTGCAGGTAGCAGAGTGACCATCGTTGCCCCATGACCATGCGCCAGCACCATAGCTGTGACCGAGGGCGGCAATATCAACTACATCCTTGGTGGAAGTGTATTGAGTACCTTCAACGGTAGCCGTAGCGGTGTAGCGAGTGGTTCCCATTTCTGTACATTTAGGTACAACTTGCTGTGCAGATGCGATGCCGTTGCCCAAAGTCACACTCACAGAAGACTTATGGTTAGCGTCATTTGAGCAGGTACGAGTGCAGGTAGCGGAGTGGCCATCGTTACCCCATGACCAGCTGCCGTTGCCATAGTTGTGACCGAGGGCAGAGCCACTTGTGAAGGTACCGCTCTGCGCTGTGCCACAAAATGAACATGACTTATAGTAAACAGCAGCAGCAGTACAGGTGGCAGCACTTTTCAGATAGGTGTTGGTAGCGCTCTGTATATCGCTGTTACAGGTGTGCTTAGGGATATCGAAAGGCCATGAGTATGACTCAGTCTTGTTGATACCGTCGGACTCATCGCGCCAGTTGCCCGCGATGGTTACAGTCGCTGCTGTCTGCACACCAATTTCAATGGTAAGATCGGCAGTACACCACTTGCTGGAGCCATCACCGTTATCTTTATAAGTCTTATCCGGATTAGTTGAGACACGCTGCTCGTTCTTTTGATTATCGAAGTATGCTTTGACAGGAATGCCATCCACTGTCTGCTCGTAGGTTCTCTTGCTGAAACTTCCACTTCCCTTGTAAGGATTCTCATTACCCTCACCATTGTAGTAGAAGATACTATTACCCGATTCGCCTGTAAGGCTACCGAGGTTGAAGGTGTGGGTATGTCCACCAGCAGTAATCGTAACAACTGGGTTGCTGTTGAAGTGCGAGTTATTACCCTGGTAGTTATACATGCGTACAGCAGTAATCTTAAACTTGATGCCAGCAGCACTGTAGGTTGTGGCAGTGCTTTCGTAGCCAGCATCATAATGGTTTGCTGCCCACGCCCCTTGTGGCGCGAGCATGGCGACGAGGAGCAGCATCGTGCTCACCATCGACTTGGCGCTCAGTAGTAGCGCCGTTCGCTTGAAATGTTTTGTTTTTTTCATCTTTTTATTAAATTTATTGTTATTGATCATCTATTTAATTTACAATGGATAATTATATCCTATATACGCGAAAAACCTTCCAAAGATGCCCGAAAGCACCTCTGGAAGGTCGTAGAGCTCGGCGTCTCGAAGAGAGTAGCCAAGGCTTTGTATCTGTCTATAATTATGCGAGTTACGCTGCGCGCAATACCCCCCCTAAAACGGTGGGTATCAACGCGTTAACCTCTTTGCAAGAGTTGATAGAATGGTAATATGTAGGGAAGGTGTGGAGCATGAACTACTAATATTATGCAAGGTTACAGTTCAAAACGTCCTTTACAGAAAAAATCTTGCTAATTGCGTCAAACGAGAAGAACTGACCATCCATAATCATGTAATCCTCACGCTGCGACTTGCGAAGCTGCTTTATCTCTGGGAACAATCCCACAGGAACAAGCACCTCGCGTCCATCTGTCAGATAGACAGCCATCATACCTCGCTTTTCACTGAAGTCGAGTTTCTTAATGCCTAAAACAGTGTCTTTGAATCTGCACATAATGTATTATAGTTTTTTATTGATTCTTAAAATATCTACCTTCTCGCCATTGAAGACCTTGTCAATACACTCATTGATGTAGTCGTAGTGCTGCTCTATGATTCTAATAATGTCTGCTTCATCATCGGCAGAGAGCTCCGACCAGTCAATCTCAATTTTCTTCTCGCCATTCTCTTCAATCCAAATCTTGGCTACAGTATTTCCGACATGTGCTTTCTTGCTTCCACGGCGAGTTACATGTATGTGTCTTCTGTTCTCGTTGGCATCCGTCGGGAATACCGAGAGTATGAAGCAGAGAAAGTATAGTATTTTGCCCATAGATTTTTACTTTATGTTGTTTTCCTCCATACACTATTTAGGCAGCTTTGCCAACATTGCTTTAAAATTGTTTACGCTTGCCTCTAATCGGGTACGTTCAGACAATCGAGCAGATTCAGAAGGTAATCTGTCTGCGGTACGAATGAACAGTGTAGCATCGCTACCAGT
>JAGHTW010000107.1 GCA_018065145.1 Candidatus Prevotella equi | reverse complement strand
CGTCTAGTACAGAGATTGGCGAAAAGGCACAACAGAAGTTGCAGGAACTGGCAAACAAGTAATCACCATTTAGACCAACAGTTTTTACTATGGGAATGGACTGCAACATCAAGGCATTGGAGCAGAACGCTACCAATGCTGCCATCGCCTGGGCAAAGTCAGGTGTTGGCTATGAGAACATGAAGCGCACCGTCAATGATTACATCGAGGCAACTGGTGCCAATCGTGCAATCAACAACGATGCTGAAGCAATCCTTAACGGCAGACGAGCAGCTGTGACACGAATCGATGTTTGTGCCATCCATGCTCTGACAAAGTTAGAGGAAAAGCACCTTCATGATGCTCTTATTCTGATTGCGACTGATGGAGTTGAAAGACGAAGCTTCCGTCGTCACCGTCGCTAGTTATCAACCATTTTTTATCGGGATGGTGGGGAACGTCTTGCCCCACTTCCCTTATTTCCAAGAAAACTCTTATGGAGAAACCAAATATAAAATATGGACTTCTGCTGTCCAAGGAGCAACTTGACGTTCTGACCAAATCAGGATGCTATAACCGTCTGAATGTCTATAGAGCCATCTGCGAGAAGACAACAATCGAGCCATACGAAATAGTCAAGAGAGGAATCCACCTCACTATAAACAGAGGTGAATGTCTCTACCCCAACACCCAAATAGAAAAGGATCTTGACATCAACAGAAAGACAGTCCAGGAGATTATTCACGAGCTGAATATGGTGGGTATCATCAAGTCAACAACAGGAAATCGTGGAACCGTACATATTAACCAGGCTTTGTCAAGCTGGGTTATTGAAGGTGTTGATAAACCAATAACAAATCCGTTCTATTCACGCAATCCATCCTGCCAGGCAACAAAGGGGCTGAAGCCTAAGAAACCTAAGGTACTGGACAGCATAAAGGAGTCTGTGAATGACAGTTCCCTTTCTCCTGTTGACAAGGTCAATGTCGCTGTCCCTGTGCCGGAATCTCAACCTACCCACTCAGCAGACATGCCGCTAAAAGAACCTTCATCTTCCCTTATTTCTTCTCCTTCACCCTCCGTTCAAGCCAGTGTGAATATTCCGTCCTCTGATGATGACAAGAACAAGTATGCTGCCCAGAAGCAGGGTTCAAGCAAGTTTGGAAAGTATAAGAATAAGTTCCAGAAACATCATGCGAAGAACCACAAACATTAACTTCATACTTCAAACCATGCAAGGGGAAAAGAATCGTATTCGTAATAGCAGTTCTTACTCTCCCAAGAACCTATACGGACAGCATAACGAGGCATACAAGCCTTATTTGAGGGAAGAGTTCTTCATTGATGACTCCCTTGATGTCTGGAGCACAGAAGACGGTACTCTCGTTGCTTCTCACGATGATGTTCTCAGGAACTACAGACTTCGTTCAAAGTCGAAGCGTTCATCCAGTTCTGTCATTAAGGCGCAGATGCCTTCTGCTGTCCAACTGGAGTTATTCCCAGGGTTCACATAGTGTAAACACAGAGTTCTGACGTTAGTCTTCGTTAAACAGCCAGAGTCACTGCGGCGCGCACTATGCCACAGACTTCTTACAAGGGAGCCTTGCCTACGGTAAAGAGGAAGAAGTCTTCTGCTAAGCCTACATCCTATAATAACTCTGGAATTAAAGACAAAGTCTGACATTTACATGTACTTTAGTGTTTTTTTTCTGAGGTCTTTAAACAAGAAGTGCCAATGTCCGACTTGGGATTTTACAACCCCAAAACCGACCATAGGCTTCTTGCATCGTTCGCAGGCTCACAATGGGTATTCTACTGTTCTACAGGCATTTCATGCCACATTGTTTTATTATCTATCATTTCATGTTTAATCTTTAAGTTTTGACTCTATGAGCAATAAGCATAAGAAAAAAAACAAACAGCCGAATGGCACACCTGAGGCTCAAAACATGGTGTCCTGCCCTGTTAACGGCACTGCCAACAAGAATGGCAATAGCCAAGTAAATAACAAGCCGGAGAATCCTTCTGCTATTCCTGATGGAGAAGAGAAGGTTGAGGAGAAGCGCACCAAGCGCATGACTCTTCGCTTCACTCCTACAGAGTATGATTATATTCTGGAGAAGGCTGCGGAATGCGGAAGAAAGAAGTCTGACTATGCGCAGAGTTGTGTCACTGGTCACCTTCCTTGCCTTCTCATGACTGATGATCAGACCAATGCTCTGATGGCTTTGTGCGATGCGAGGGCAGACCTTCAGAACATCTCCAATGCTCTTCATGGTCAACCTCAGGAGGTGCGTAAGAAGTATTTCAAGAATGAGTACTTTATGAATGCTTGGATCAACGGTGTCAACTCCCTTGTTGTGAAGTGGCGAGACATTGAGCATTATTTCTCTAACTTGACCTTTACTCAGCAACATGATAGCGAAGGGTAAAGGGTGTTCGTATGGTGCTGAGCTCACCAACTACATCACAAAGAATGAGCGTGCGGACATCATCCACACCAATCTCCTTAACAAAGGTACGACTCCGTTTGCTATGTGGAACGAGATGCAAATCCACTTCAACAGATACAAGGCACAGTTCGGAAATCGTCAGGTTACGACTCCTGCTGTTCGCTTTGAACTCTCCCCTTCTGCTGAGGAGTGCAAGGATTGGACAGATGCTGACTGGCAGAAGTTCATCATTGACTTCCTTCATATTCTGGACAACATGACGGACTTCACTAATGCGAAGGGCATAAAGCGTCATCTGAAGAAGACGAATTTCTCCAACACTCAGTTGTTTGCCGGACTGCACCGTGATTCCAAGTCGGGGCATCTTCACCTTCATGGGCTGACCAACCGTCTTGACAAGGACGGAAAACTCAACGACATTCATCACTTCGGGGAACGTCTTGTTGCTGCTGCCCAGGAGATGAACCGTCAGCGAGGATGGAAGGATGCAATGGAGATTAGGAAGGAGCATCTTAACTTCTACTTCAATGAGTGCATGACCGTACTCAAAGAGATGCCGAGATTCTCACTCGATGACTACTTCAACAGACTCCGTCAGCGTGGACACGAACTGCGTTGTCCTCCTGACAAAAATGGTGTCGTGCATGGTTATTCCTTCAAACAGCCTGGCACAACGGACAAGCATTACAAGGCTTCGGAACTTGGCGAGTTTCAAGAGAAAGGCAACAAGCGTGTTCTCACTGTGAAGATGCTTGAAAGCACTTGGAAGAAGCTTCATGCTGATGAATTGCAGATGCAAGGCGCTTCTGGTCGTACCGCCACTGGTCAGCATGTTCTAAAACCTTTAGGCAAACAGAATACTGTCACATGGGGCAACAGAACTCCAGCGATTGGCACAACAGATCGTGGTAATAACTCAGAACCTGTTCGAGTCAAGAACATCAAGGTTAATGACAAGACATATCCTATTGCCATAACTAATAGCCAGTACAATGAACTTGCTAATGCTATAGAAATAGGTAATGATTGTGCCGGAACATTCATTCAGGTTCTGCATACTGCTTCCCTTCTCTTCATGGGTTACGTGGATGCTGCCACTACATTTGCTCAGTCTTATGGTGGTGGCGGTGGTGGTGACACTGGCGGTTGGCGAGATAAGGATGACGATGAGGATTGGAAACGCTATATACAGCGTTGTGCTCGTGAGGCTCAGTCGATGGCAAGGAAACCTGTCAAGATGCAGACTCATACCCAGAGTCAGGCACCAACTCCAAGTCGTTCTTCCTACAAGAGAAAGGGACGATAAATCTGTATATAGCGTATATCGGTTATATCGCATATATCGTGTATATCACGTATATAGCCGATATACTTATATCATGCTATCACGCTATCATACTATAGTGCAGTCATGCTATTACTATATCAGTATATCATGCTATTATTGTATCACTCTATAAACATATTATAATATGTCGAGAAATTTAGACTTAATGCTTGCTGCTGCCTCTCAGGAGGAAGAAAACAACAGCTCTATTGTTGCTCTTGAAAAGGCTGCTACAGAACTACATACTGCCATTGATGCACTTAACTCTGCTAAGAAAGAACTGGAAACTACTAAGTCTGAACTTCAGAAAGCGAAGACAGAACTTGACACTACTTACCAGAAGTTGATTGATGCAAAGAAGGCTTTGAACGCTGCTGTCAAGAGTACCGATAATATCGTTGGCGGTATTACCAATGCTATCGTCAAAGCCGAGCAATCAACTGTTCCTGTCGGTGTCAAGGATAGCGATATGACAGAGATAAATAAGAAATTCGCTGCTTTTATTAACAAAATCAATGGTATCGTTTCAAAAGCAACAAGTGACCAGATTCAAGAGTTTGAGAACCAACGTAAGAAAGCTCGTCAGCAATACAAAGAGTATGATGGTATATGGTTAGGTCACATTGCCCAGTACTTCTTCATGTTTTTCTTTTTATTGGGATTGGGCTTGTTCATTTACTTTGTGGTTATGATTTCTGTAGGCACATAATAAGCACCACAACTGGGTAGTAAGCAGATCAAAACGATAATCTCTGGCAATGTTCTTGATGCTCGTTAAAAAATTTTGTTGTACGGCAGTAAGCAAACGAATATACGTAAGCACGCAGATGATTGTTCGCTTGCACTCAAACGAACATTTGACAGCAAGCACACAACAACAAAAGTTATCATATTATATGGCAAAAGTTATCTGGTCACATTGTAAAAGTTATTCTTTTATCCTGCAATCAGATAACTTTCAATCCTCAAACTGCCCACAGTTATAAAACACAGAAAGGGTTCTTTCTTGTCATTCTTGAAGTGTATAATGGTATAGTTGCTGTTTGCTTCAAGACATACTACATCGTCCAGATAGAATTGGACTCTATCGTGTCCCTTCGC
>JAGHTW010000089.1 GCA_018065145.1 Candidatus Prevotella equi | reverse complement strand
ATGCTAAAATATCGTGGAGGAAAGTCAAAAGAAATTCCTCACATAATGGAATATGTACCGAATTTTAACGGAAGGTATATAGAACCATTTCTGGGGGGAGGCGCTGTTTTCTTTCATTTAGAGCCAGAGCAAGCTATTATTAATGATATAAACGCTCCATTGATGGCTTTTTACCAAGGTGTGCGTAATGACTATCATGCGCTACGCGTGGAATTAGATGCTATTGAAGAAATCTATACTCGAAACAGAGCAGCATTTGATGCTTTGAAGGCTATGAACCCTAACGAACGAGTTGAGGATCAGAACGAGGCACTATACTATCATCTTCGTGATATGTATAATTGCAAAGTACAATCAAAAAGTTGCTTAATAAGATGACGAAAATTGATGCAATAATAAAAGTAATGGAGGATAACGGAGGTACTGCTAATTGGCAAATTATTTATGATAATATTTGCAAGTATTATCCTTCTGCAAAGGATTCGGAAGAATGGCAAGCGGGATTACGTGGAGTTTTATATAGAGAAATTAGAACGTCTCAAAAGCCGCGCATAAAAAAAATAGGATTAAGTATATTTGCACTCACTGATTATAAAGAAGAAGGCATTCCTGAAAAGAAAGATGCAATTAGAATGCATTCGTTTATTGAGGGAATCTGTTTAGAACTTGGAAATTTCAATAAGTACCTTACTTATACTGCAGATCCTTCTGCCGTTTATCGTGACAATATTCGCCTTAGTAATGTTGCCACAATGCAAGACATGCCGACTTTTTCTTATAACGAGATTGTCTGCGAAACAAAAAGAATTGATGTTGTGTGGTTTAATAATAAAGGACTTTTATTTCCCAAGAAAGTCTTTGAGGTGGTAGACAGCATAGGTACACTAAATGGAGCATTCAACAGAAGTCTTCAACTCAATAACTTTTTAACAGAATTTTATATAGTTGCACCAGAGAAACATCGTGAGAAGTACTTACAAACAATTGATTTGGAAGTTTACCAATCACAAAAAGAACGTTTCAATTTTATTAACTACGAAGAAATAATAGATTTGTATGAGACAACAGCTCGGAAAAATCAAATCGAAAATAAAATCTTTGGAGTATGATATATTTTACAAACATCCACAAATATTGTATTTGTATAGATAGGTGCAGGACATCAATATATCAGAGGCTGTAGGTAAGGATCATCAGCAAACAGCAAAGGAGAAAATAGAAGAAATGATAGAGCGATTGGAAAACCAAGAGTTCACTCGTTTCTGGCCATAATATACAATAAGGTACGCTATGCAGACAGAAGTACTCCGATACATTCACAAGGAAGGCGACTATGAGATTGTTGTCCGCACTCAGGACATTAGTTACTCATGGCAACGCTTCAAGGGGCGCATTGACTACACAAGGAGAGCAAATCCTGATGTCAGTGCACCAAGGGAGTATTGTGAATATGCAAGTCAGGATGAGTGCCAGTTGGTATTGGGAAAACCCTTTGCAGACGACCTGACAGAGCATGAAGCCACAGAACTCGCAAAGACAGGAACCAAATGGACAGAACTGTGGCCTGTGATGTTCGAGACCTGCAAGTATCAAATCAATGTATTGTTCTATGGTGTTGAAGGGGTTCCCGAAATCTGCCATGTCAGAAAAGACATAGAAGAAAGTTTCTTCTACCAAGGAGAAACATACGATAAGGCAGGACATACGGTAAAGACGTATAGCGGAAACATTGACTTCCTGATTGAACCAGGCCGATTCCGATTGGAGTTCACATATCAGAAAGAAGGCAAAATCAGAAATTCTTTTGTCACGTTCGATGTTGTCTCGCCAAAACTCGATACAAAAAGCGACTACAAGTCATTGCTGAAAGAGGTAAATGATGAATATACAGATGTTATTTATCGTTATCTCAGTATCACTTTGCAACAATTCAGCCGTGGTCATGTTAACAATGACGCCACGTGGATGAGCGCTTTCCAAAGTGTTGTTGATGATTATGTAAAGAACGTAAAGAGAGTTATACAGAACCCTCATTCACAGATAGTAAACTACAGAACATCACGCAAAGCAGAGCAGATAAAGCATTGGACACCTGCCATGGAAGATTTGTATGGCGAGGTAGAAAAAGAAGGCAAACTGGAAGAGTTTTATTTCAGCTATGACGAGTCATGCTCTACTCATGACACCATGGAGAACCGTTTCGTCAAGCATACATTGCATAGTATCGGCAGGAAACTAGTAGTCATAATTTCTACAGTCCTGTCTGCTACACAGGAAGAATTATCAGAGAAGCATCGTAAGGTATGGATTGGCTATAGCGACACAATTAAGAAACTCTCCAAGCATCCTTTTTTCAAGACCATTAGCAGGTTTGACGGGTTAAAGCAAGAAAGCCTTGTGCTTCAAAGTAGAAATGGTTATCAGCAGATATACAAGGATTGGCTAAAACTGAAACGAGGTATTGATCTTTACAATGGTGCTGCCAACATCGGAACACTCCAGATATGGGAAATCTATGAATTATGGTGTTTCATAAAGATGAAGAAAATGGTGGCAGAGGTAATGGGCATTAAGCCAGATATGCCGGACTTTGAATCTTTGGTTACAGAACCTAAGGGAACTTTGCTCAATCCATTTACAGATTCTACACTTGAGCATGTTGTGGAATATCACTATCCGAAAGCAACTGATGAAGATAGCGAAGAGCGCAAGGCTATGCTTCGTGCTCATGAAGGTGATGTCGTGACATTACACTATCAGCACACTTTCAATCGCAGGAGTGGTAATGATGAGTATAGCCTTGGTATCAATACTGCCACTACAGAACAGCGGCCAGATATTGTTTTAAACATTCGCAAGGCATCAGGTGAAATTGTGTTAACTTACCTGTATGATGCCAAGTATCGTGTTGTGAACGATAAGAAATTGGATAAGGACTTTGAACCTGAGGATATAGCAGAATCAGAGCAGTTGGCTGGAGGAGACTACCCACCAACGGATTCTATCAATCAGATGCATCGTTATCGTGATGCTATATATTATAGTAAGGAGCATGAACCTTATCGTTCCAAAGAAATCATAGGTGGCTACATTCTATTCCCTGGGCGTGGAGAAGATGAAAATATCCTGAAACGTTATTATAGCGCGAGTGTAGAAAGTGTCAATATTGGTGCATTCCCTCTGTTGCCTTCTGTTGATAAGAGTAAGGAAGGTAGTATTCTTAGATCGCACCTAAGTTCAATCCTTATGGAGAAACTTAGTACCGAGAGCCATGTTGCGAAAGCCAAGCCACAGCGTACTCTTGCGTACGTTACCGAGGAAGAAAAGGATAGTATGCAACCAGAAGACCTTGTAATGATTGCTTTAGCAGGATCCAACGACAAACGTCAATGGACTTTGAATAAGCAATGGTATAACATACCTTTAGATAAGATTGCAGATTCACCATGGATGAAAGCAAAGTATCTGTTGCTTCACGTAAAGGGTGAGCAATGGACTGGAAATATTCGTAAGATCGTGAAATCCAATCATGATGTATGGACTGCTGATAAACTTACGAATGAAGGTTATCCTTCAATGCCTAGCAATCCCGCATATTTTATGATACGCATTCATAAAGAGACTGGCACGGATATTGAACTAAGGAATAAGATGTTTGATGTGAAACATATCTCATCTGAAAAGATCTATTGGGGCAATCCCAGAATGCCCTTTATGCTTGTAAGGTTGAAGGATATTAAGAAAGTAATTGACTGAGTACAAAAAAATGTAAATATTAAGAAAATGGATATTTTAGACATCCGCCAACTGATCGGCGAAGCAACAGAATACGACAAGAAACAAGCTCTGGAGGTAAAGAAACCGAAGAGCTGGTGCAAGAGCGTGAGCGCCTTTGCCAATGGCATTGGTGGCAAACTCATATGGGGCATTGCTGATGATGATACGCTGGTTGGTCTTGTCGATGCAAAAGGTGACTCGGAAAAGATCAGCGAGGCAATCAAGAGCCATATTGACCCTATACCCGACTTCAGACTTTCGTTTGCAAAGTGTGAGGATAAGGAGTTTGTTGTACTCGATGTAATGCCTGGTGCGCAAACACCTTATTATTACATTGGTGATGGGCAGATGCAAGCTTTTGTGCGTGTAGGTAATGAGAGTGTGGTGGCAAGTGTGGCGAAGCATAAGGAACTGGTACTGAAAGGCAGCAACGTGTCGTATGATAGTCAGGTATCTCGCTGGAGATTTGAGGACATGGCATTCACTGTGTTGCGTGCTACATACTTCAAGCGAACCAATCGTTCGTTCGAGGACAGTGACTACGAATCGTTTGGCATCGTCAACGAGAAAGGCGAACTGACAAATGCTGGAGCGCTCCTTGCCGACTATTCTCCAGTTCGACATTCACGGATGTTCTGTACACGCTGGAATGGTGTGGATAAGGCAAATGGTGTGATGGATGCTTTGGACGATGAGGAATATAGTGGCAGTTTGGTAACACTTCTGCAAGCTGGTATGGACTTCGTGCGCCGAAACTCGAAGAAGGCTTGGCGTAAGACTCCTGACAATCGTCTTGAATATCCTGAATATCCTGAACGTGCAGTGGAAGAAGGTTTGGTAAATGCCCTCATTCATCGTAATTACTTGGAGTTGGGTAGTGAAGTTCATATTGATATGTATGATGATCGACTTGAAATATATTCTCCTGGTGGTCTTATGGATGGCGGCTCTATAAAGGACATGGACGTGATGAATATGGCTTCTCGCCGTAGAAATCCTGTACTTGCCGACATATTCAGTCGTTTGAAGTACATGGAGCGACGTGGATCTGGTTTCAAGAAAATTGTATCTGCTTACAAGGGACACGATGGTTATACAGAAGGCATGGATCCGTCATTTGCCACTCCTTGGGATAGTTTTGTCCTTACGCTTCCAAAGTTCAACGTAATTGGTATTGAAGGTGTTTATGTTAACAATGAGGATGAAGTCGTAGATATTCAAGAACAAGGTGGTCAGAAAGGTGGTCAGAAAGGTGGTCAGAAAGAAGGAAAAACTATTGACACGATCCTTCAGTTGATAAGAGACAATCCAAATATTACAAGAAAAAATCTTGTAGAAATCTTAGGCATTTCACCAAGTGCCATTCAGAAACACATTAATAATCTGAAAGCAAAAAAAGTAATTGTTCGCCACGGAGGTGATAATGGTGGCTATTGGGAAATTACAAAATAATGTTCATCGACCACTCTCTCCGAGAACAGTTGGAGGGAGTGGGTGACATTCCAAAATCTTGGCATGATAATTGTTAACAACATATAGTCTAAACATACAAAATGATTGTGAGACTAAGTAAACCAACAAAGAGCAACGACCAGCACAAGGTGTTGCGTATGATTGCGAGAAATGAACAGTTGGAGCGATATGACGGTAAGTGGGTTGCACTAAACCGTAAATACAAGGATCGCTCAAAGTATGACCGTAAGGACGCTAAACGAGAGCTCCGCAGAGACCTGCGGGGCTCTTATTGCGTTTATATGGATTGTATGATGTATTTCTCTCATGTATTAGAGGGATAATTATTGTAATTATTATTTTTTAATAATTATATTTGCATAATCGATATAATATTATTACCTTTGCACTCAATTAATGCTTTCGCACCATGCACCGGCAAAGCCGACATGCATTTTAATTTTCGTGCGAGCAAAAGTTTGCACTCAGAAAATCAGTTAAGCAAGTAGTTATGAACATCAGAGTCAATCCATTTATAGTGTCAGGACATATACCTGCGGAGTATTTCTGCGATCGTCAGGAAGAGGCAGCACGCTTGCAACAGTTTCTAATGAATCAGCAGAATGTTGTACTTACCGCTGCAAGGCGCATGGGTAAGACAACGCTCATTAATCATGTTTTTGAGCGACCGGAGATAGCTGATAACTTCATCACCATCTCAATAGATATCCTGGACACAGGCAATCTGAATGAGTTTGTCTTTGTTCTGGGCAATGCCGTGTTTGAGAAGGTTGCTAAGAGAAGTGACCGTCTGCTGAAACTTTTCCCTATGGTGATGAAGTCACTACAGGCTTCTTTTGGTTATGACCCTGTGCAGGGAACTCCTACATTCGATATAAAGCTTGGAGATCTCACC
>JAGHTW010000001.1 GCA_018065145.1 Candidatus Prevotella equi | reverse complement strand
AAGTTGCAGGAATGGCTAATAAGTCGTAACTTTGCATCGTGTTTTTCATAGTATTAGATTTAAGGTTAACAAAGATTGGGGCTCAGCGGAGCCCTTTTTTTTTGTCCCTATGCGAACAAGGCTACATTATTTTATCAACACAGTGTACTGATTGATCATAGCTAAACCCTCTTTGCATTGCAAATCTGATAAGCTTCATACGTATCTCGTAGTCGCTGTTGCCCTTTACTGATTTTATCTTTGTTTTTAGTAATGGCAATAAGATATCCTCGTATGTCTCGTCTTCTAATTCGTCAAGTATAGGTGATGAAATCTCTTTTGGTATTCTTTTCACGTAAAGAGCCTGTTCAACCTTCTTTCGTCCCCAACGGTTATATTTAATCTTGTCGTTTATGAAAAATCGTGCATAGCGTTCTTCATCAATGTAGCGTTCGTTTACAAGAAACTCAATGACAGATTTTTGTGTCTCTTCGTCAATCTGCCATCGCCCCATCTTCTTTCGCATATCCTCAATGCAATGCTCTCCACGTGCACAGACAGCTGTCAGTTTACTTAATACCTGTTCCTTAGTCATGTTGCGTACCATAATTTCCTTTTATTGCTTTTATCATCCTGTCCTTACCGAATTGATCCTTTCTTATTTCTATGTCACGAAAGTTTATCGCTCTCATCATTTCTGCGGTTTCATCGGCATAAAGTGGGTTTATTTCAAAGAAAAGCATGCCGTTATGCTTCAGTGCATGTGCAGCATATTCTGCAATGCTCTTGTAGAAAAGTAGGGGAGTGTCATCTTCAACGAACAGTGCAATATGCGGTTCGTGCTCCAGTACATTCCTCTCCATCTCTTTTGCTTCTTTATTGCAGATATATGGCGGATTGCTTACTATTATATCATACATGGCATTGTCTGTCATCGGTGCGTTAAGTGCATCCGCGTGAATAAACGAAACATGACAATTGTTGTTACGGGCATTCTCCATAGCAATGTTTAATGCCTCGTTACTTATGTCCCATGCCGTCACATCAGCGTCTGGCTTTTCCGATGCCAAGGTAATTGCGATGCAGCCACTTCCTGTTCCTATGTCAAGAATGCTGCATGCACTATGGTCTTTTGAAGAATCTATTATCCATTCGCATAATTCCTCCGTCTCTGGTCGCGGAATGAGTACTCCTTGTCTAACGTGAAATTCCCTGCCAAAGAAGAATGTCTTACCTGTAACATACTGAACCGGTTCGCCGTTGCACAAGCGTGACATCATTGTTTGAAGACGCTGTTTGTCAGAATCCGAAATGTTATCTATTGCACCACAGCAAATCTCTGTATATGAAAGTCCGAACGAATCCTCCAGAAGTGTCCTGATGATACTTTGAGATTCGTGAATATCATAGTTGTCGAGCTGCTGTGCGAGAGTTCTGAGTGTTGTCATTTGCTGAGTGTTGTCAAAGTACAACTTTGACTTGCTTGAAGTACAACTTTTACTGGGTAGAAGCATAAGTTTAACCACGTTAAAGCATAACTTTTGTAATGCGAAAGTATAGCTTTAACGTGGTTATTTTTTTTATGTATTATTTCTGAGGTCTTTTTTGCCTTCTGTTATCAGGTCCTTCTCCGCGTTTCATGCGTTGAGCCAGATTGTCCATTATTTTATGCTTGAACATCTCTTGTGCCTTTATGCATAGAAGAACCTTCCTCGCTGGAATCGCTTTGCAGAATCTTGAGTGGTACTGTTGGGCTATCTTCTGAATCTGCATGTTGATGTTATCCATGTTTGAGATGAAACTTGCAGCTTCCTTGTCATTCTGTGGATTCTTGTGAGCGTACTCCCTCATCTTGCCAAAGAGCTCACGCTGCTTGTTTTGCATTTCCCTGAAGATAGGGAAGAATGCTGCTGCTTCTTGTTGTGTCAGGTGAGCTTCCTTAGTGATGAATGCTTCTTGTTCGCGCATAAATCGCTCAGGGTTGAACTTGTTGTTCCCGTGTGGCTGAGCGTTGATGCTTAACACCATTGCTATAAATAATATAATAATGTGTAGTCTTTTCATATCTTTACTCACTGATATAAGAATAAACATCGTTACTATTCAGCATGGCATAGTCCATGCAATCTACAGCGTACTCATCAATATCAACGTTCTCGTCATGCGAATTCAGCGTGGAAGCTATTTCTTCGTTTACCTTTGCTTGATTGAAATATGCTATGATACCCGTTGATAGCAAGAGACCTGTCAAACATGCTGCTACAGCATATTTGAATCGTGGCATAAGGAAGATGTTCCTTTTCTGTTTTTCAACAGCAATATTTGACATTATTCTTTCGTTTAGCTTGTCAAAATATCCTTCTGGCACCTTGTATGCCCCACGATCTACATATATTCCGTTTAATATTTCTTCTTTTCTTGTCATGTTTTCTGCTTTAAACTTATGACGCGTATATATTATTAAGGTTTAATCTTTATCAGGGAAAATGTATTTTCTTATCTTTTCTACTGCATAATGGTAGTTTGCTTTCAGTCCTCCCTCAGATGTTCCGAGTATGGCACTTATTTCCTTGTACTGTTTTCCTTCAAAATATTTGAGTACAAATACGGCTCTTTGTGCATCGGGCAGTGTTTCCATTGCATCGCGGAGCAACTGTTCTGCTTCATCACCATCGAAATATGTGTCAGCAAAGTTTTTCTTCAATTCCGAGATGTCAGTATCGTTCATGTGTTTCTTCTCTCTGCGAATATGGTCCAGAGCTTCGTTTACAACGATACGGTGCAACCATGTAGAAAGTTTAGAGTCGCCTCTGAATTCATCAAGTTTATTCCATATCTTGATAAACGCATTCTGCAACACATCATCGGCATCTTCGTGAACACCTACGATATGTCGTGCTGTCCAATAAAGCTTCTCGCTATATTGGTTAACGAGCACCTCAAAAGCCCTACGCCTTGTAGAATTGTTGTGCAAGTCGCGGAGTAACTGTTGCTCGTCCATAAAAAATCAGAGATAGAGGTAGGAAAAATAATAGTATATTAGTTGTTTCCAATATGTATCTTCTTGGAAACATTTCCTACCTTGACAGGGTATATACCCTTAGGAAGATTAGAAAGGTCAATACGCTTTTCTGTGGCATTGTCAATACGTACAGACATTACAATATTGCCTATAAGGTTGTATATATATACAGTCTTGCCAGCAGCTCCGCTAATAACGACAGCGTTGCCAACCTGAGATATCTTTATCTGCTGATTGTCAATATCTGTCAATTCTATACGCGCAGAAGCAGATATCTGCATTGCTGGTGTACAGTTGAAAGCTGCAACAAGTGCCAATATGTAAAGTAACCTTTTTGTCATAAGCGTATTAATTTTATGCAAAGGTAATAAAAAGTTTCCTTTTGCTTTACGATAATGCTTCGAATTTATTGTATTGTTAAGATATTTTAACTTCTTCTGCGAAATTCTGAGCAGATTATGGCTGTTGCAATTGATACATTGAGGCTTTCTGCCGTGTCCCTGTTTGCGGGAAATGATGGTATAAGCAGTTTGTGAGTAAGGCATTCTCTTACCTCTTTGCTGATACCATTACCTTCGTTACCCATCACTATCACACCGTTGTTTGATAGTTCTGTGCTGTAAATATCGTTGCCATCGAGCAATGTACCATAAACAGGAATGTCTTTATCCAAGCCTTCAAAAAACATCGGTAAATCCGTGTAATATATGTTTACGCGCGCTATGCTGCCCATTGTTGCCTGAACAACCTTCGGATTGTATAAATCTGCGGTGGAATGGGAACAAATGATATGTTTTATGCCGAACCAGTCAGCTGTTCTTATTATTGTGCCTAGGTTGCCAGGATCCTGTACGCCATCAAGTGCAAGGCAAAGCTCACTCTTGAGTAGTGCGCTGTCAGGCAGTGTCTGAGTGTTTTCTATTGGGAATACAGCAAGAACCTGTTGCGGATGTAGCAAAAGACTTGCTTTGCGAAGTTCATCCTCTGTCACTTCTATATATTCAACGGAGTCTTTCAGCTTGACTGGCGACTGCCATTCTTGCGTAGCAACAATAAACTTAGGCACTCTGCCAACCTTTAGCAGATCACCAACGCTCTTATGTCCCTCTGCAACGAAAGCTTTTTCTTCCTTGCGTTGTTTCTTTTGCTCCAGAGAGTGGATATATTTTATTTTGTTCTTGCTAATCATTTGTTAGTGAGGTGTTTATGTATAATGGGATGATTCCATTATGATTGTACTGTAATCGCATTACTTTTACATTGTAATCGCATTATGATTGCGTTAAATTTATGCATAAATTCTCAGTAATTGTGCTGCGATAATAATGCGTTTCTTGCTTGAGTCATATCAGAACATACTATGTCTGCTCCAGAATCCTTTAATATTTCATCGCTGAGGGGACCGGTATTTACTGCAATGACAAAACAACCTGCTGCTTTGCCTGCTTGGACTCCAAGCGGAGCATTTTCTATTACGATAGTTTCCTCCGGTGAGAATCCACCTTTCTCCATTCCTTTTATATATGGGTCAGGCAGAGGCTTTCCGTGGCTAACATCGTTTGCCGTTACTATGATGTCAGGAGATACCAGTCCTTCGAAATCGTGAAGTATGCGATTTATCAACGACATCTGTCCGCTTCCTGTTACAATACCCACTTTTAAGCCCATTTCAACGAGGAATTGCTGAAATTCCTTTACTCCCTCAATGAGGCTTGCTGTAGGAAATTTGGCGTACTCCTCAGACTTCTTTCGGTACATCTGTTGCGCCTCCTCATCAGGTATGTCGCGTTTCCATTGTCTTCCTGCAACAATCTTTATGGTTTCCACGCCGCGCATGCCCTCATACATGTATGCTTCTTGTTCTGTCATGTCAATGCCGTATGCCTCCATGCTTTTCTTCCAAGCTATTGCGTGGTATGGCATGGAATTATAAAGTACACCGTCCATATCGAACAGGGCCAATCGTTTTCCTTGTAACATCTTTTTTCCTTGTATGGGATTTAGTTTGATAGATAGTTCTCATAAAACTTGCGAATGCCTTCCCAATAACCTCTATCCTTATATTGTATGTCGTCTATTTTCCACTCGTTGTGTTCAAACTTCATCATAAAACGGATATAGTATGTCTTTCCGCAATTGGTTATCTCAACAATAACAGCACCCGTTTCATTGCTTGTCAGTTGCCCTTTTACAACCTTTGCGCTCAACGTGTTATCCCAATCCTGAGCACGAATCCATTCATCAAAGTCAATAGGTCCTAATTCGTCATTCGTAGCATTAGCCAGTTTTGTAGCCTTTCTGTCTAATTCCAGAAGTCCTTCTGACCAATAACTCTGCATCAGTCTAACCCTGTCGGGAGCGTTGTTGGCTAAATACTGTGGAATGATTTCGTCGTAGATGTTCTGTATCTGTTCTTTCATGATGGCAGAACGGTCTATTGTTACCTCAGAAAGAATTTCGTCTTCTGAAACAACCTCTTCTTCGACAAGGGCATCACCCTTACCGAAATCGTCATTAGAAGAACCTCCCTTCTTGCTGTCGCTGCAAGAAGCAAGCAACAGCACGAAGAGAGGTGTCAGCATAAATGCTTTTTTCATTTATCGTATAAGTAAATTTAGAAATTACTTGTTTATTACGTAAACAGCAAATGTGTTAGCAGGAACCGATGTCTCAAGGATATTACCATTGAGCTGTACAGCAGATTCCTTTGGAGTAATCTTGTTTGGCTCCTTTATTGAATTCTCGGCAATAGGATCATTGCTTGTCAGGCTAATGCACTTAGCGTCCTTTGCTGCCTTAAGTCCCTTGAGGGTAACCTTAACAGGTTGAGCCTTGTCGCTGATATTCACTATCTTAACGTAGATAGCGTTTGTGTTCTTGTCAAGGACAGATGAAGCAAAGAGTCCGTTCTGGTCCTCGTCGCCAGCAACAACTTTCTTGTTCATAGTAAGAGAGAGAACATTGGTACCCTTATAGTGGCTGTACATCTGCTGTACGAAGTAAGAGCAAGACTTGAAAGAAGACTGGTTGTCGTACCAAATCATATCAGGACGCCACTGCCATCCCTCTACATGAGCGAAGAGAGGTGCGTATGTAGCCATGCTGACAATGTCAGCGTTGCGCTCTATGCCAGTCATGAATGCAGCCTCAAGAAGTGAAGCATTGAAGTGATTCCACTTCTTTCCCTTTCCGTGGCAAGCGTATTCGCCTGCAAAGATCTTTGGACCCTTGCGGTCGTAGTTGTCATAGCGATGACGGTTCTTTGCATCAAGGAACCAAGACTCAGGACGGTAGAAGTGCTCGTCGTAAAGGTCAGCCTTCAACTCCTTCATCTTTGGCTGAAGCATGTCAAATGCCTTGCCCTCAGAGTCAGGACCTGTTGTGCCGATATACTTGATTTCAGGGTGCTGCTTCTTTAGAACGTCAAGGAATTTCTTGAGGCGTGATGTGAATGCAGGATTGTTCTCGTAGTCCCACTGCTCGTTACCTACACCAAGGTACTTAAGGTTGAATGGTTCTGGATGTCCCATGTCTGCACGAACCTTGCCCCACTTTGTGTCAACGCCACCATTGGCAAACTCTATAAGGTCAAGAGCGTCCTGTATGTATGGATCAAGATCATCAAGTGCTACGTGAACCTTAGCCTCGTTCTTGATGTCGTTCTGGAACTGACAAGAAAGACCACAACTTAGCACAGGGAGAGCTTCACAACCGAAGTCCTCACAAAGCTGGAAGTACTCGAAGAAACCTAAGCCGTATGACTGATAATAGTCAGGATAGTAACGCTGTGTGAAGGTGTAGTGCCAGCGGTTTTCGTTAAGAGGACGGTTCTCTACTGGTCCTACAGAATTCTTCCACTGATAACGTGATTCGAGATCAGTACCCTCTACGATACAACCACCAGGGAAACGGAAGATGCCTGGCTTCAAATCGTTAAGTGCCTGTGCAAGATCCTTACGCATACCATTCTCGCGTCCCTTCCATGTATCAACAGGGAAAAGTGAAACATGCTCTAAGTCTGTTGTGTTCTTTGCATCACCCCATACACGCATGTGAGCCTTATCAACAGTCTTGCGGGATTTGATGACAACGGAATACTTCTTCCATTCCTTGCCACTGACGTCAATGCCTGCATTGCCAATCTTTTGGTCATCGCTCATTGTTGCATTATCTACAAGGTCAATGTAAATCTTTGAATTACCTCCTTGTGGACAACGTGCCCATACAGAGAAACGATACTCTGCGTCTTTCTTTATACCCATGCCGAAGAAGCCGCGGTTCTCAATCATTGTGTGCTTGTGAGCATGTCCTGCAGGAGCAAGGCGAACGTAGTGAGGGTTCTTTTCAAAAGGACCATCGTTCTGCAATGATACTTTGCCAGAGATATCCCAGCCAGCATAGTTGTTAGGGAACTCAAAAGAACGGTTGATAACCATCTCGGCGTAGAGACCACCATCAGCAGCATAGTTGATATCCTCAAAGAAGATACCATACATAGTGCTTTGCACCTGTGCCATAGGTTTGTTTGCCACTACAGTCATCTCGTTTACTTGTGCATTAATGTTTAGCGAAGCCGCTATTGCCAATGCAGAAAGAAATAGTTTTTTCATTGTTGATTTAATAGTTTGATTGTATTGGTTAGTTATTTTGTATTGTTCTTTTTCTTTAATTAGGACATAAAAATCCACCACAAATTTACTATATTAATTCTATTTGGGCAATAAAAAACGTTTATTTTTACATAATTATATATAAAAAGGTGAGGAATTGTTGTGCAATTTGGATATTTTGAGTAAATTTGTTGCAAAATTGCAATAAAGCTATACTAACGAAATGAAACATTTGCTACTTTCTTTTTTGATAATGATTGCATCGTATTCTACAGCTCAAACAAAGTTGTCGACTACAACGATGAATTCAATGCGGTCAAATAAGACATACAACGAAACGTCTGTGCATGACCCTTCGGTGATTATTGATAATATATCATCACCTACGAGTACAACTTATTATGTGATAGGTTCACACTTGGGCTTTTCAAGTTCGCCAAACTTGGTAAACTGGACTGTAAATAATATTGGTGGTGGTGAATCTTCCAACTGTACGCTGTTTGCAAATCCTTCAGGAACAAGGGTGGGATACGCTGACGCATATAGTACTCAGGCTGTGAAGAGAGTGAAAAACTATAAGGGAGAAGAAGTTGATTTTGTACAATTTGATGCTCATGCGTGGCAAAATAGTGGTATGGAAGTCCGCGGAAACCAGTGGGCTCCAGATGTTGTATATAATCCAACTATGAAGAAGTGGTTAATGTATATGTCTGTCAATGGCGACAACTGGTGCTCATCCATTGTTTGTCTTGCGGCAGATAATATCAAAGGACCTTATGTTTATCAAGGAATTGTAGTTTGTTCTGGCTTCAATGGTAAAACTGCTCACAACGGATATGCCGCTTCTGGCGATTGGAAGAATATGGATTTGGCAATAGCTACAGGCTACACAACATTGCCATCGCGCTATAATCCAAGTGGAAACTATGGCGACTACTGGCCTAACTGTATTGACCCATGTGTGTTCTACGATTCAGACGGAAAGCTTTGGATTGCCTATGGCTCTTGGTCAGGAGGAATATGGATGTTTGAACTCGATCCTGCAACAGGTCTCCGTGACTACACTAAGACTTATCCATATCAGATAAATGGTTCTACTACGACACCTGGTAGTGCAAGTAAGAATTGTACCTCTGATCCGTACTTCGGAAAGAAGATTGCAGGTGGATACTATGTATCTGGTGAGGGACCATATATTCAGAAGATAGGTGACTACTATTATCTGTTTATGAGTTATGGATTCATGGTTGCAGAGAGAGCAACCGACACAAAACCTGCCACTGGAGGATATGAAATGCGTATATTCCGTTCAGACAAACCTGATGGTCCATATGTGGATGCGTCAGGAACAAGTGCAGTTTATACATCTTATCAATTGAATTATGGTAAGACTTCTGCTACTAATCGTGGTATGAGAATACTCGGTGCAATGAACAACTGGGGCAAGATGACTGTTGGTGAGTGTGCGCAAGGACATAATTCTGCCATGGTGGATGCAAAAGGCAATGCGTACGTAATATATCACACTAAATTCAATAATGGTACTTTTGCTCATCAGGTTAGAGTACGTCAACTTCTGCAAAACGAGAAAGGTTGGTTGGTTGCATCGCCTTTCCGCCATACAAACGTATCTGGACCAAAAACAACACAGAGCGATATTGAAGAAAAACAAATATTTACAGCAGAGCAGGTGGCTGGAACATACAACCTTATGCTGCATCCATACAAGTTAGACTGGGCAAACTTTGAAGAGGCAACACCTGTAAAGGTTACGCTGACGGCAGACGGAAAGATAACAGGAAGCAAGACCGGCACTTGGAAGTTCTCACAGGAAGGAAAGTCTTATGTAACTCTCTATATTGGTGGTGTATATTATTATGGAGTGGCAATGGAGCAGGATGTTGATGGATATAATAATATGCCTGCGTATTGTATAACAGCTGTCAGCAATGGTGGTGTGCCAGCTTGGCTCTATAAGTATGCTCCTGAGGCGGCGTTGGCAGATAGTTATGAAAAGGTAAACTCTTTTCTTAGTACAACTCCTTATGCTATGAATGCACCTCAGCCTGATAATGTTGTGGTAAAATATAAGTGTACCGACTATACGACAAAGGAACCTGATGATGCGTTCACGGAGGATGGTATCTTTACACCAACGACGGATGGTCATAGAGTAAGAATGGAGGCAACGGCTTCTGCTGGCAATTATTATTATGAGATATTGTATAAGAATGGTTATACTGTAAAACGTGGTGATTGCTATAGTAATATTCTTGCATGGTATAAGTTGGGTACCACTACAAGTGTGAATGAACTTAATACGTCAGAAAAAATAACACTCGGACATGCTGGTAGCGGAACAACGCCGTCAATATATACTGATAGTGAACGTGGTAAAGTGTTGCATCAGTATTTTGGTGCTCAGGCTGATGCAAGTTATACCCGTATGAATAATCCTCTTTACAACAAGAATGTTACTGGATTTACGGTAGGATTCTGGGTTAAGCGTATCGATGGCAACGCGTGGGATGCTCTCTTCAGTTTCTTCGGAGGAACGGCATCTGCTGATACTGGAGGTCGTTTCTATGTTACGGGTAATGGATACATAGGCTACAACGATGGTAATTGGTTTGATATAAACCATCCAAACAATGGTACTTATACAGATATACCTGTAAATCAATGGGCATTTGTAACTGTTGCTGCTGACGCAAGCGGATGTAAATATTACGTCAATGGTTCACAAATAGCAAATCATACATGGGCAGCTAATAGCGGTACTGCAACAACATTTAATTACTCTCAGATGCTTCAGCAGATTAAAACATATAAGTATATGTATCTCGGCATGGGCTCGTGGTGGGGTTCTGCGGCGGCTTATATGAGTGACCTCGTGGTGTATGACAGAGCTCTGGCTGTAAATGATGTTGCATGGTTGTATAGCAATATGACAAACGGAAAGTTTAATCCAGTTATCATTCCTGGAGATGCGAATGAAGATGGTGTCGTAACCATTGCAGATGCCCGTATTATAATGGATTACTACCTCGGTCTTAATCCAAAGAATATTAATCTGCGTAATGCTGACGTTGATGCAGACGGAAAGGTAACAATGAATGATGCGAATATGACATTGAAATTAATCAAATAAAAAAATAAAATTATGAGTACAGGAATTATTATTTTAATCGTAGTAGTTGTAATTGCTCTTTGGGCAATTGGTATTTACAACAGTTTGGTAAAACTTCGTAATAATCGTGAAAATGCATTTGCCAATATTGATGTTCAGCTCAAGATGCGTTATGATCTTATCCCTAACCTCGTGAACACGGTAAAGGGATATGCTACCCACGAGAAGGAACTTCTTGAGCGCGTAACCGCAGCACGTACAGCTGCAATGTCTGCTACAGGCATAAACGATAAGATAGCAGCAGAAAGCCAGCTTTCTGGTGCTCTTGCCGGTCTTAAGGTTAGTGTTGAGGCTTATCCAGATCTCAAGGCAAACCAGAACTTTATGCAGTTGCAGTCCGAGTTGGCTGACATAGAGAATAAGCTTGCTGCAACACGTCGTTTCTTCAATTCTGCTACAAAGGAATTAAATAATGCCGTGCAGACATTCCCTGCAAACCTGCTTGCAGGAATGTTTGGTTTCCATAAGGAGCCAATGTTCGAAGTAGCACCAGAAGAGCGTGCTGCTGTAGAAAAGGCGCCAACAGTGTCATTCTAAGACAGGCATAGGAAAAAGAAATGAAATACGTAGGTCTTCAGACACAGATAGACAGTAACAACCGAAAGAGCTTCCTTCTGCTTCTCGGTTTTCCTACAATATTGCTCGGTATGGTGTGGATATTCCTCGCCATACTGAATGTATTGGGTAATAACTCGTATGATGAATATGGTAATAGTTATAGCAACGGACTTGACGTGGAAACCGTAAACTATATCTTCATGCAGGCATTACCATGGGTAGTAGGTGGAGTAGGAGTGTGGTTTACTATAGCCTATCTTTTCAATTCGTCAATGGTGAAGGCGGCAACAGGTGCACGTTCTCTGTCAAGAAGCGAGAATCCAAGGGTTTATAACATCGTTGAGAACCTTTGTATGACGTGCGGTATGGACATGCCACAGATTAATGTGGTGAATGATCCACAGCTTAATGCCTTTGCTTCGGGAATTGATAAGAAGTCGTATGCTGTTACTGTCACTACAGGTTTGCTCGATTTGCTCAATGATGAAGAACTGGCAGGTGTGATTGGTCATGAGTTGACACATATTCGCAATCGTGATACGCGTTTGCTCATAACATCTATCGTCTTTGTAGGTATCGTCTCAACTATCATGAACATCGTGATAAGGATGTTGTACAACCAAATGTTGTTTGGTGGTGGACGACGTGATAGTCGTGATAAGAATAGTGGAGCAAGCGTTATCATAGTAATGGTGATTGGTGTAATATGCTGTGTAATAGCATATTTCTTCATACTGCTTACTCGTTTCGCCATATCTCGTAAGCGAGAATATATGGCAGATGCTGGCGGTGCAGAGCTGTGTGGCAATCCACTCGCCTTGGCTTCTGCGTTGAGAAAGATATCAGGAAATCCTGGTTTGCAGAATGTAGAACGTGAGGATGTAGCACAGCTGTTCATCGTTCATCCACAAAGTTTAACAAGTGGCATAACAGGATTCCTCAATAGTATGTTCTCTACACACCCAGATACAGCCAAGAGAATAGCATATCTAGAACAATTTTAATCCTATAATATGTTAGATAAGATACTACAGGACGCTATAAATATGGCAGCAGCAGTGGGCGAGATACATATGGAGTATTTCCGCACCAAGGCTTTGGATATAGATACCAAGACGTCAATATACGATGTTGTGACGAAGGTAGATAAAGAGTCAGAAGCACTGCTTGTGAAAGAGATATCAAAGCGTTATCCTGATCATAATATAATAGGTGAAGAGACAGGCCGCCATATACACGAGGGAGCAAAATGGTCATGGGTGATAGATCCACTTGATGGTACAAACAGTTATTCGCAAGGTTTACCTATCTTCTGTGTCAGCATTGGTGTGAAGTATGAAGATGAAACACAGGTAGGCGTGGTTTATGCACCTTACCTTGATGAATTGTTTACTGCCGTGAAGGGTAGGGGAGCATTCATGCAGCAAGGATTGTGCTTGGGAGAATTGATGACACCTGACAGACTTCATGTTACTACAAAGACAGATATCGCTACATGTGTGTTGGCATCAGGCTTTCCGTACGATAAGGCTACAAACCCAGCGAATAATATTGACAACTGTCAGCGTATAATACCAAAGATACGTGGTTTCCGTCGTATGGGTTCTGCAGCCTACGACCTATGTTCCACCGCTATGGGAACGATAGATGCTTATTGGGAGATGGATCTTAAGGAATATGATGCATGCGCCGGTGCACTTATTGTGCAGGAGGCAGGCGGTATCATAGTGCCATTCCGTGATGACCGAAACATATCTATTATTGCAGGTCCCGAAATTCTTGTTAACCAGTTAAAGGAATTGGTAAGATAATTAAATGCGCACATTATATAGTAAATTTGATAAGACAAAGATAGGACAGTTGCCGAGAGTTCTCTTTTCTGGTAGGATAATAACTATATTATCGGAAAGTGAGGCAGAGAAAGCCGTGGATTATCTTTTGAAAGCAGATATATTAGGCTTTGATACCGAGACAAAACCAATATTCAAACGGGGCAGACAGAATAAGGTGGCATTGTTACAGGTTAGTACCATTGACACTTGTTTCCTTTTCCGACTGAATAGAATAGGGCTTTGTCCTGCAATAAAAAGATTGCTTGAGACAACAGACGTGGTAAAGGTTGGCTTGTCATGGCATGACGATGTGATGTCATTGCATAAACGTGGTGACTTCACCGCAGCTGGATTCTTTGAACTTCAGGATCACATGACAGAGTTAGGCATAAAAGATATGAGTCTGGCAAAGCTCTATGCTAATATCTTTGGAGAGAGAATATCAAAGAGAGAACAGTTGAGTAACTGGGAGGCTGATGTGCTGTCAGAAAAGCAGAAAGGCTATGCCGCAACAGATGCATGGGCTTGCGTGATGCTATACAAAGAATATATACGACTGAAAGAAACAAACGACTACGAACTTATCGTTGTGCCAGAACCAGAACCAATAATTAACAACAAACAAGATAATGAAGATATATCTTAAGAGAGGTAAAGAAGAGAGTATGAAGAGATTCCATCCATGGGTGTTCTCAGGAGCAATCCAGAAGATGGATAAAGGAATAGAAGAAGGTGACATAGTGGATGTTATCTGTCATGATGGTTCATTTATAGGACGTGGACATTATCAGATAGGTAGCATTGCTGTGCGTATCCTTACCTTTGATGATGAACCAATAGACCAGAACTTCTGGCATCAGCGCCTTAATGTAGCATTGCAGATGCGTATCAGTATCGGCATAGCAGATAATCCAAACAATAATACTTACCGTCTGGTACATGGTGAGGGAGATAATCTGCCTGGACTTGTCATTGACTGCTATGGAACAACGGCTGTAATGCAGGCTCATTCTGTTGGAATGCATATATGTCGTGAGGCAATAGCACAGGAACTGGTAAAGGTAATGGGCAATCGTATAGAAAATGTCTATTACAAAAGTGAGACAACACTTCCGTTCAAAGCCGACTTGGGACAGGAAAACGGATTCATATACGGTGGAACAAATGATACCGTAGCACTTGAGAATGGTCTGAAATTCAGAGTTGATTATCTAAAAGGTCAGAAGACGGGTTTCTTTGTTGATCAGCGCGAAAACCGTTCATTACTGGAACAATTCTCTCGTAATAAGAAGGTACTGAATATGTTCTGTTATACAGGCGGTTTCTCTTTCTATGCAATGCGTGGTGGAGCATCACTAGTACACTCCGTTGATAGTTCTGCACGTGCAATAGAGCTGACAACGGAAAATGTAGAACTCAATTTCCCTGGAGACAAGCGTCATGCGGCTTTTTGTGAAGATGCGTTCAAATACCTTGAACAAGCTGGCTCTAATTATGACCTTATTATTCTTGATCCACCTGCTTTTGCCAAACATCGTGGTGCATTGCGTAATGCCTTGAAGGGTTATACGCGTTTGAATGTTAAGGCCTTTGAGAAGATTAAGCCAGGTGGAATCCTCTTTACCTTCTCTTGCTCTCAGGTAGTAACAAAAGATAACTTCCGCAATGCAGTCTTTACAGCTGCAGCGCAGGCAAGACGTAAGGTTCGCATTCTGCATCAGTTACATCAGCCTGCTGACCATCCTATAAACATTTATCATCCAGAAGGAGAATATTTGAAAGGACTTGTACTATATGTTGAATAGTATAAAGAAATATATACAACGTAACAGACTTCTTTCGAAAGAGCACCAGCACCTCGTGGCATTGTCAGGAGGTGCTGATTCCGTTTGCCTGCTACTTGTAATGAAGGAACTGGGATATGATGTTCAGGCTGTACATTGTAATTTCAATTTGCGAGGTGAGGAAAGCAATCGTGATGAGCAATTCTGTAAGGAACTTTGTGAGAATATTGGTATAAAGTTATACCTTACACATTTTGATACAAAGAGCTATGCATCGTTGCATAAGATAAGTATTGAAATGGCAGCAAGAGACCTTCGATATAATTATTTTGAACAACTGCGTATTGCCATAAATGCTGAAGATATTCTAGTGGCGCATCATCGTGATGATAATATTGAAACATTCTTGTTGAATATTCTACGAGGAACTGGAGTTAACGGATTGTGTGGTATGAAACCACGCAATGGGCATATTGTACGACCACTACTTAGTGTGTCACGTCAGCAGATAGAAGATTATCTTACGCTTCGTCATCAATCGTATGTTACAGATAGTTCCAATCTCGTTGATGATGTAGTGCGCAATAAGATTCGCCTTAATCTTCTTCCGTTGATGGAAACTATAAATCCTTCCGTCCGAAAAAGTATAGCAAATACAATTCGCCATGTCAGCGAAGCTATAGGACAGGAAAAAAGGAATGATATAGATAAACACGAAACAGGGGGAGAGCAAGAACTCTTCAATCAGCTGTTTCCATTAGGCTTCTCTCCTGCACAGATAGAACAAATATATGGACATCTACATGTTCTATCAGATAACAGTAATACCGCATCAGATCAGACACTGTCGGGTAAGGTGTGGTTCTCTGCTACACATGCGGCAACGATAGATCGCGGCAGATTAATAGTAGAAGAAAAAGGAGACAGTTATATAAATGAAGAAAATAAGCCTTTGGTCATAAATGCTTCGCCATTGATGGATGTACCTGATACACCTCTTACATATATATATAATGAACGCGCAAAGGTTGGAGTGTCTTTTGCATACAGGGAAGATTCGTTCGCACCAAGTCGGGATGCGAATATAGCGACTTTGGATGCTGATAAGATTAAGTTTCCATTAAAAATACGTCGTGTAGAGGCAGGAGATCGCTTTAGGCCTTACGGTATGAGAGGTTCAAAACTAGTCAGTGATTATCTGACAGATCGTAAACGTAATATTTTCCAAAAAAGACAGCAGTTAGTCCTTACTGATGCTTCAGGCTCTATCTTATGGCTGCTTGGTGAGCGTGTTTCGCAAGATGCTGCAATAACGGAAAAAACAATAAATATCATAACCATGCGTTATATTACTGATGAAGAATAAAATAAGAAATATAATATGTACCCTCTTCGCTATGACTGCAATAATAGCATGTAGCGATGATAGTTTCTCTGTATCACCAGAGAATCGGCTTACTTTTGAGAGCGATACATTGTCTCTTGATACTATTTTCTCAACTATACCGTCCCCTTCCAAACAACTGAAAGCGTATAATTTTACTGGTAAAGGATTGCGTATAGCCAATGTGCGTCTCGCAAGCGGAAATCAGACAGGTTTCAGAGTTAATGTTAATGGTACCTATCTCTCACCAGAAGTGGGATATCAGGTATCAGACATGGCCTTACGTAAAGGTGACTCATTGCGCATATTTGTGGAAATGACTTCCAGAACCCAAAAGGCGTATGAACCAAAGCGTGTGGAGGATAATCTTGTGTTTACACTTGAGAGCGGCGTAACGCAAAGTGTCAATCTAAATGCATGGTCTTGGGATGCATACGTATTACGAAATCTGGTCATAAATCAAGATACAACAATAGCAAATACCAATGGTATGCCTGTCGTTATATATGACACTATTCGTGTAAACGAGAATGCTACACTTACAATAGCACCTGCCACTACGTTGTATTTTCATGGTGGTGCTGGTATTGATGTGCGTGGAACGTTGTACGCAAAGGGTGCACAGGATAATGAGATAACTATGCGATGTGATCGTCTTGATCGTATGGTCTCTAATCTAATGTACGATAATAATCCAGGACAGTGGGGCGGTATTCGTTTGCGACCAGAGTCATACGATAATGTGTTTGAATACATTGATATACATAGTGGTACTACCGGCATTCTCTGTGATAGTGCTACAGATAATACAAGACAAAAAGCAAGCCTTTCCAATGTTACTATACATAACATGAAACAAAATGGAATATATGCGGTTAATAGTAAAATTGATATTCATAACACGCAGATAAGTAACTGTCAGGATACCTGTGCTTATTTCCTCGGTGGTAACATTGATATCAATGGTTCTACAATTGTACAGTATTATCCTTTTGATGCTAATCGTGGACCAGCATTGGCAATGGCAAACACTACCGTCGCTGATACAACAATAGTATATCCGCTCAGTATTCGTGTAAAAAATAGCATGGTAAAGGGTTATGCTGATGACGTCATTCTATGGTCCTATGGCGGACGTAATACTACAGAACCGCTTGATGTACGTTTTGAGAATTCGCTCCTGCGTACTGTAATGCCTACTGATAAAGATAGTGTGTTCTTCGCTAATGCTGATAATATTCTTGAAAATTCAACGGACACTTTGACACGACCTGATACATGCTTTGTGCTTTTTGATACAGATTTTTTCTTTTATGACTTTACACCGAAGTCATGGAACCCAACAACAGCAGAGTCTCCGCAAAATCCTGCTATAGGTGCAGCAAACAAAGAAACTTCGTTGCCTGTTGATAGACGTGGTGCAGAACGTGATGCAGAACATCCAACTATTGGCGCTTTTGAGCCAAAACAGGAAAAGTAAAACATACTTTTTTGCTCTAAATCATTAATTTTGAAAAAAATACGCAAAAAATTTTCATACCACAAAAAAAAATTGTACCTTTGCAATCAATTTTGAAATAACAAGTTACAAAAATTAATAAAAACACAATGACAAAGGCAGATATCATCACAGAGATTTCTAACAAGACAGGTCAGCAGAAGAAGGATGTAATGATTGTAGTTGAGGGTCTCATGCAGGTTATTCGCGACGCTATGTGCAATGAGGAGAATGTATATCTCCGCGGTTTTGGTACATTCGTTGTTAAGAAGCGTGCAGAAAAGACAGCTCGTAACATATCCAAGAATACAACACTTACAATACCACCACATAACTATCCTGGTTTTAAGCCTGCAAAGAGCTTCCAGCAGCGTATGAAGGGTGAGGATGTTACTTCAAACGATTAAAATTAAACACTAATCATAAAAACATTACAACTATGCCTAACGGAAAAAAGAAGAAGGGCCACAAGATGGCTACTCACAAGCGTAAGAAGAGATTGAGAAAGAATCGTCATAAGAGCAAGTAAGCTTTAAGGCTTTTCTTTTTCCAAAGAGATAGGGCGAGAGGAATCATCAGATTCCCTTGCCCTGTTTTTTTTACCTACCTCAAAAAATCCTGTTAGAGGATATATTCGTAAATCAGTAAATTTATCTACCTGTGACAAGCGAACTAATCATAGACGTTAGAGAAAATGAGATATCCATAGCCCTCCTTGAGGATAAAAAACTCGTAGAATATCAGACAGAACCACGGGAAGCATCTTTTTCTGTGGGAAATATCTATGTAGCAAAAGTAAGAAAGGTAATGCCTGGACTCAATGCGTGCTTTGTTGATGTGGGGCATGAGAAAGATGCATTCTTGCATTATCTGGATCTTGGAATACAATATTCCTCTTACGAAAAATACTTAAAGCAGGTTCAAAGTGATAGAAGAAAATTATATCCTTTTGAAAATGCTTTGCATTTATCAGAATTACCGAAAGAGGGTTCTATCAGTAATATATTGAATCCTGGCAATGAGGTACTTGTGCAGATTGTAAAAGAACCAATAAATACGAAGGGACCACGTCTGACGGGAGAGATTTCTTTTCCAGGGCGTTATCTTGTCCTTATTCCATTTGGTGATAAGGTTAATGTCTCATCCAAGATAAAACAAAGCGCAGAACGTTCGCGATTAAAGCATATTGTTCAGAAACTAAGACCTCAAAACTGTGGTATCATCGTACGCACGGTGGCAGAAGGTCTTCGTGAGGATGTGCTTGCTAAGGAAATAGAGATTCTCTATCAGCGTTGGATAGAAACCGTTACTAATGTTCAGAAAACGACAAAGCGTCCGCAAATTGTTTTTGAAGAGACATCTCGAGCTGTTGCGATGCTTCGCGACCTTTTCAACCCAACTTACGAAAATATCTACGTCAACGATCCTGCAATCTTCCATGAGGTGCAACAATATGTTAAGAATATTGCACCTGACAGACTAAGTATAGTAAAAGAATATACAGGAAAGCTGCCTATCTTTGACAACTTTGATGTTACGAAGCAGATAAAGAGTGGTTTCGGTCGTACCGTAAACTACAAGCATGGCGCTTACCTTATAATAGAGCATACAGAGGCGATGCATGTCGTTGATGTGAATAGCGGTAACCGCTCTCGTGGTGTAGATTGTCAGGAAGCTAACGCACTTGATGTAAATCTGGGTGCCGCTGATGAGCTTGCTAGGCAGTTGAGGCTGAGAGATATGGGAGGTATCATTATAGTTGACTTTATTGATATGAATCTTGCCGAGGATCGTCAATTGCTGTATGAACGCATGTGTGCTAATATGCAGAAAGACCGTGCTCGTCACAATATCCTCCCGCTTTCAAAGTTCGGATTGATGCAAATAACGCGTCAAAGAGTGCGCCCTGCGATTGATGTTAGGGTGGAGGAGCAGTGCCCAACCTGTTTCGGTAAGGGAACGATAAAGAGTAGTATTCTTTTTACGGAGACGTTGGAACGAAAAATTCATCTGTTGACAAAGCAGGTCAAGATAAAGAAATTTACTCTTTATGTGCATCCGTATGTTGCAGCGTACATAAATAAAGGTATATGGTCCTTGAAGCGTCAATGGCAGTTCAGATATGGATTTGGACTGTCTATTATTCCGTCTCAGGAACTATCTTTCCTTGATTATCAATTCAGAGACTCCAAAGGAGAAATGATTGATATGAAAGAAATAATCGATGGAGAGTAGAATACATAACTTTTATTGAGCAATATGTACGTGTTTTGCGATTAAAAACTACATTATTGACGTTTTTTGCGTGCTGACGCATGTTCGTTTGCGTGCAAGCAAAAGTATATGTGAGTGCTGTCAAACAATCGTGTGGTTGCTATCATACGAAAATAAACAGCACCCACATTCTTTCGTATTATACTATTCATGACAAATTAATGTGAATTTGTTTGTGAATATGGAAAAATATAAGTACCTTTGCACTGGTAATTACATATAACACTTTTTTTTACAATACATTAAATAATTATGAGTAACACAAAAGAGAAACTCTTTGGTGAGTTTCAGGCACCTACCACTCAGGAATGGCTTGACAAGATTGAGGTGGATTTGAAGGGTGCTGATTTCCAAAAGCGTCTCGTTTGGAAGACTCCTGAAGGTTTTAGTGTTCAGCCGTTCTACCGTAAGGAGGACGTTGAAAAACTTCAGACTCCTGAGTCTTTGCCAGGCGAATACCCATTTGTACGTGGTAACAAGAAAGATGACAATGTTTGGTACATCCGTCAGGAGATAGATGCTGCTGACGCAAAAGAGGCTAATGCTAAAGCACTTGATGTATTGAACAAGGGTATTGATTCTTTATCATTCAATATTCCAGGAAAGGCAGTCTCTGCCGAATTCGTAGAGCAACTCCTCGATGGTATCTACTGTGATATCGTAGAAGTAAACTTCAATACATGTAAATGTCATACTTTGGAACTGGCTCAGATTCTTGCTGCTTACTTTGACAAGAAGGGTTACGATAAGTCGAAGGTTGTAGGTAGCATAGACTTTGACCCATTGGAGAAGATGCTGATGAAGGGCAAGGATGTAGAGGCAAAGATTGCTGAAGCACCTGCTATCATCGAGGCAATGAAGGAATATCCTAACTTCCGCTGTGTTTCTGTAAACTCTGTTTCGCTGAATAATAGCGGTGCTTACTGCATGCAGGAACTCGGTTATGCTTTGGCATGGGGTAATGAATACTTGCAGCAGTTGGTTGATGCTGGTGTAGAGCCAACAGTAGCAGCTAAGAGCATCAAGTTCAATATGGGTGTTAGCGAGAACTATTTTATGGAGATCGCTAAGTTCCGTGCCGGACGTATGTTGTGGGCTGAGATTGTTAAACAGTATGAGCCAAAGTGTGACTGCGCTTGCCAAATGATTGTAAATGCAGTTACGTCAAAGTATAATATGACAGTGTTTGACGCACATGTCAATCTGTTACGTTCACAGACAGAGACAATGTCTGCTGCTCTTGGTAGCGTTCACTCTATCGTGGTAACTCCTTTTGATGCAGCCTATGAGACACCTAACGATTTCTCTGAGCGTATAGCACGAAACCAGCAGCTTTTGTTGAAGGAGGAGTGTCACTTTGATACTGTTGTTGACCCATCTGCAGGTTCATATTATATAGAAGAACTGACTACTTCTCTCGCTAAGGAGGCTTGGAAGGTATTCATAAAGGTAGAAGACGAGGGAGGCTTCCTTGCTGCTGTCAAAGCTGGAGCAGTACAGGATGACATCAACGCAACTAACGATAAACGTCACACCATGGCAGCACAGCGTCGCGAGTTTATCCTTGGTACTAACCAGTTCCCTAATTTCAATGAGAAGTCAGAAGGCAAGACTCCTATATCTTCTAATTGCGGTTGTGCTAACGGTTGTGAGGCTACTTACAAGACAATCAATGCTTCGCGTTTGGCAGCAGACTTTGAGGATTTACGTATTGCTACAGAGAAGGCTGAGAAACAGCCTGTTGCATTTATGCTTACAATAGGCAGTCTCGTTTGGCGTCAGGCTCGTGCACAGTTCTCTTGTAACTTCCTTGCATCTGCAGGATACAAGGTAATTGATAACCTCGGATTCCCAACAATTGAGGAAGGTGTAGCTGCTGCTAAGGCTGCAGGAGCCGACATCATCGTTCTCTGTTCTTCTGACGATGAATATGCAGAGTATGCTATACCAGCTTATCAGGCTGTTGGTGACTCAGCTATCTTTGTTGTTGCAGGAGCACCTGCATGTTCTGAGGACCTCAAGGCTGCGGGCATAGAGAACTTCATCCATGTAAAGGTTAATCAGCTTGAGACGCTGAAGATGTTTAACGAAAAACTCGGTATCAAGTAATTATGGCACGTAAAGATTTTAAGAATATAGATGTTTTTGCTGGTATCGAGAAAAAAAATGGTCTCGACTGGCAGAAAGATAATAATATACAGTATGTGTGGAAGACTCCTGAACAGATTCAGGTGAAGTCGGCATACACTAAGGAAGACCTGGAAGGCATGGAGCACCTTGACTTCACTGCAGGTATTCCTCCATTCCTCCGCGGACCTTACTCTATGATGTATCCGTTCCGTCCTTGGACAATCCGTCAGTATGCCGGATTCTCTACAGCTGAGGAGTCAAATGCATTCTACCGTCGTAACCTTGCATCAGGACAGAAGGGCCTCTCTGTGGCATTCGACCTTCCAACACACCGTGGTTATGACCCTGATAACCTGCGTGTTGTAGGTGATGTAGGTAAAGCAGGTGTATCTATCTGTTCTGTAGAGAATATGAAGGTTCTCTTTGATGGTATTCCTCTCAGCAAGATGTCTGTCTCTATGACAATGAATGGTGGCGTGCTTCCAATTATGGCATTCTACATCGTTGCTGGTCTTGAGCAAGGCGCAAAGCTTGAAGAGATGGCCGGTACCATCCAGAATGATATCCTTAAGGAGTTCATGGTGCGTAATACATACATCTATCCACCTGCATTCTCAATGAAGATTATTGCTGATATCTTTGAATATACATCTAAGTATATGCCAAAGTTTAACAGCATCTCTATCTCTGGCTATCACATGCAGGAGGCTGGTGCTACTGCTGACATTGAGCTTGCATACACTCTTGCAGATGGTATGGACTATCTTCGTGCTGGTATTAATGCCGGTATTGATATTGATGCTTTCGCTCCACGTCTCTCATTCTTCTGGGCTATCGGAATGAACCACTTCATGGAGATAGCAAAGATGCGTGCAGGACGTCTCTTGTGGGCTAAGATAACAAAAATGTTTGGTGCGAAGAACCCTAAGTCTATGGCTCTGCGTACTCACTCTCAGACCTCTGGTTGGTCACTCACAGAGCAGGATCCATTCAATAATGTAGGTCGTACCGCTATTGAAGCAATGGCTGCTGTGCTCGGACATACTCAGTCTCTGCATACAAACTCGCTTGATGAGGCTATTGCTCTGCCAACAGACTTCTCTGCTCGTATTGCTCGTAATACTCAGATTTATATCCAGAATGAGACAAAGGTATGTAAGGAAATTGACCCATGGGCAGGTTCTTACTACGTTGAGTCGCTTACCAACGAACTTGTTCATAAGGCTTGGGCTCTTATTCAGGAGATTGAGGAACTGGGTGGTATGGCAAAGGCTATCGAAACAGGTGTGCCTAAGATGCGTATTGAGGAGGCTGCGGCTCGTACTCAGGCTCGTATTGACTGCGGACAGCAGACTATTGTGGGTACTAACAAGTATCGTCTTGACCATGAGGATCCTATTGACATCCTTGAGGTTGACAATACCGCAGTACGTATGCAGCAGGAGGCAGCGTTGAAGGAGTTGAAGGCTAACCGTGATAATGAGGCTTGCCAAAAGGCACTTGATGCTCTCACAGAGGTTGTTCGTACCGGTGAGGGTAACCTACTTGCAGCTGCAGTTGAGTGTGCTAAGTTCCGTTGTACTCTTGGTGAGATTTCAGATGCCTGCGAAAAGATCGTAGGTCGTTATAAGGCAGTAATTAGAACAATTTCAGGCGTGTACAGTTCAGAAACAAAGAATGACGAGCTCTTCGACAAGGCTTGTAAGATGACAGAGGAATTTGCACAGAAAGAAGGTCGCCGTCCACGTATCTTTATAGCTAAGATGGGTCAGGATGGTCACGATCGTGGTGCAAAGGTTTGTGCAACAGGTTATGCTGACTGCGGTTTCGACGTAGATATGGGACCTCTCTTCCAGACTCCTGCAGAGGCGGCTCGTGAGGCTGTTGAAAATGACGTACACATTGTAGGCGTATCTTCTCTCGCAGCTGGTCATAAGACACTCATCCCTGCACTCTTTGAGGAACTGAAGAAACTCGGTCGTGAGGATATTATGGTTATCGCAGGTGGCGTAATTCCTGCACAGGATTATGACTTCCTTTATCAGGCTGGCGTTGCTGCTATCTTCGGTCCTGGTACTCCTATCGCTAAGTCAGCTGTGGAGATGATGAAGATACTTCTTGATGAGGAGTAATTTCAAATTGTAATATTATAATCCCTATTATAAAATCGGATGTCTATGCAAATAGATATCCGATTTTTTTTGTGTGTATTGTGACGATAAGACAAACAATAAAGGGAAACTCTAAACGAACTTCCCTTTATGTGATCCCGCTGGGACTCGAACCCAGAACCTACAGCTTAGAAGGCTGTTGCTCTATCCAGTTGAGCTACAAGACCGAAAACTTTTGCAAAGTTACAAAAAATATTTTGATTACGAAAATATTTTGTCGATTTATTATTCGCTAAGAAGATTATTGATAAAATCATCAAGTTCTTTATCTAGGTTTTCCATGAATGGCGAACCGAGAATTATTGTTTCAGAATCGTCAACGACAAAGATTTCCGCAATGTGTTCTCCATTCTCATTTTCCAATACGTAATTATATGGTTTCATTATGCCCAATGAGAATTTCTTTTCTGCTATAATGTCGCGTATCTGTTCCTCTGCCATTCTATAGAATGACTCTGTATTGTCATGGTTATTTATCCATGGTTCAATGACGCAACGCGTAATTTCTTTGTCATTGTCGTCAAAAGCCATGATATCACCCGTGTCCTGCGATACCTGTACGTGAATGTCGGTAAGGAGTACTGGATCCTCTGTTTCAGGGAACTTCTCTGCTACCTTCTCAAGGAAACGTAGAATCTGATGTCTTGTCTTCTCCAAAGTCGTAATTTTTAATAGTGAATGGTAACGATAATATCTAACCCACAACAATAGCCCTATCTGGTTATTTACCGTGACATTGTTTAAACTTCTTGCCACTGCCGCATGGACATGGGTCGTTAGGGCGTGGCGTCTTGGTATTTACGATAGGTATGCGTGGCATACGTGGCATTGTTGGATCTATGTATCCAGGTCTATTCATGCCGTCACGTAATTGGGATGGGGTAGTATTCTGCTGTGCTACACTACCGTCTCCGTTCAACTCTGTTTTGTGAGTTTGATACTGCGGCTGCTGTGGCTTGGGCTGTTCTATCTCACGTGGCGCTTGTTCTGGTGCCTGCTCCTTATGTATATGTATGCGCGTGAGAGTAGAACAGATGGAGTCATTCATCTGGTTTATCATAGCATCCCATAACTTTACACTTTCAAGTTTGAAGATAAGAAGTGGATCCTTCTGTTCGTAACTAGAGTTCTGTACGGAGTGGCGAAGGTCATCCAACTGTCGAAGATTTTCTTTCCAGTTATCATCAATAGTGTGGAGTATGGTTATCTTCTGGAATTGCTTCATGATATTCTGTGAATCGCTGTCATAGCATTCTTTCAGATTAAATGACATGCGATAAATCATATGACCATCTGTCAAAGGTATGAGTATGCGTTCAAAATTCGCATCTGGATTCTCGTAAATCTCCTTCACTACAGGCTGTGCTTCGTTTGACACATTCTCCATGCGCTCCTTGAAACGGGTCATCACCTTTTGGAATGCTTCCTCCTCTAACTTTTCGCGAGGAGTAGAGTCAAATTCGTGCTCTGTGAATGGGCATTCCATGAAGAATACCTTGAGGAAACGTTCCTTGCAACCTTCATAGTCATTATTGGACAGGATGGATAGTACACGATCCCAGATTGTATTTGTTATATCCATGCCTACTCGTTCTCCCATGAGTGCGTGACGGCGCTTGTCGTAGATGACAGTACGCTGTTTGTTCATTACATCATCATACTCAAGCAAACGTTTGCGTATGCCAAAGTTGTTTTCTTCAACCTTCTTTTGTGCACGTTCTATGGCGTTGGTTATCATTGATGATTCTATGCGCTCGCCTTCTTCGAAGCCCAAACGATCCATAACCTTTGCTATACGGTCTGATGCGAAGAGACGCATCAGTTTGTCCTCGAGAGATACGTAGAAGACAGAAGAACCAGGATCTCCCTGTCGTCCGGCACGACCTCGTAACTGTCTGTCCACACGGCGTGATTCATGACGTTCCGTACCTATGATTGCAAGACCGCCAGCTGCCTTAACCTCTGGTGAAAGCTTGATGTCAGTACCACGACCTGCCATATTAGTTGCAATAGTAACAGCACCTTTACCGTCAACGCTACGTCCTGCCTCAGCAACGATGAGTGATTCACGTGCATGTTCCTTGGCATTGAGGACATTGTGAGGTATGTTGCGCATCTTCAACATGCGTGAAATGAGTTCTGAAATCTCCACAGATGTGGTACCTACAAGTACAGGACGTCCAGAGTTACGCATTGCCTCTACTTCCTCAATGACAGCTTTGTACTTTTCACGTGCTGTCTTGTACACACGGTCATCCATATCGTTACGGAGAACGGGCTTATTGGTTGGTATCTCTACTACGTCAAGTTTGTAGATGTCCCAGAATTCGCCAGCTTCCGTTGATGCGGTACCAGTCATGCCTGAGAGTTTGTGATACATGCGGAAGTAGTTCTGCAAAGTTATCGTAGCATAAGTCTGTGTTGCTGCCTCTACCTTTACGTGCTCTTTTGCTTCTACAGCCTGGTGCAGACCGTCACTCCAACGACGACCTTCCATGATACGGCCAGTCTGCTCGTCAACAATCTTTACCTCGTCATCTATAACAACGTATTCGTCATCGCGATTGTAGAGAGAATAGGCTTTAAGCAACTGCTGAAGTGTATGAACACGCTCTGACTGTTCAGAATAATGGTTCATCATGGCATCCTTTTTTTCTAACCTCTCTTCTTCGGAAATATTTTCTGATTCAAGTGCTGATAGCTGTGATGTGATATCAGGAAGGACAAAGAGTTCTTTGTCGTTTACTTGCTGTGAAAGCCATTCTACACCTTTGTCCGTGAGATCTGCTGAGTGCATTTTCTCGTCAACAACAAAGTAAAGTGGCGCAATAGCTTCTGGCATTTTGCGGTTGTTGTTCTCCATGTATATTTCCTCAGTAGCAAGCATGCCAGACTTTATGCCGTCTTCAGAAAGAAATTTAACAAGAGGAGTATTTTTAGGAAGTGCCTTGTATGAACGGTATAGAGCAAGGAAACCCTCAGCTGTGAGATCCTTGTCGTTTTTGCTTGTGCCATCAGCTATTTTTTGCTTTGCTTCAGCGAGAAGTTGGGTTGCCAACTTGCGTTGTACGCCTACAATCTTTTCTACTAAAGGCTGATATTCCTCAAACATCTGTACGTCACCCTTTGGTACAGGTCCGCTGATAATAAGAGGTGTACGTGCATCATCTATGAGTACGGAATCGACCTCATCAACGATAGCATAGTTGTGCTTGCGCTGTACCAAATCCTCTGGCGCCATTGCCATATTGTCACGTAGGTAGTCGAAACCAAATTCATTATTTGTACCAAAGGTGATATCAGCTTGATAAGCTTTACGGCGTTCCTCAGAGTTAGGACGGTGTTTGTCAATACAGTCAACGCTGAGTCCATGGAACATATAAAGAGGTCCCATCCATTCAGAGTCACGCTTTGCGAGGTAATCGTTTACTGTAACGACATGCACACCATTGCCAGTCAATGCATTGAGGAATACAGGTGTTGTAGCCACAAGTGTCTTACCTTCACCTGTCGCCATTTCTGCAATTTTGCCTTGATGCAAAACTGTACCACCAAAAAGTTGCACGTCGTAGTGCACCATGTCCCATTTCAGGTCATTGCCACCTGCTGTCCAGTGATTGTGATATATTGCTTTGTCACCATCTATTGTGATAAAGTCTTTCTCTGGATCTGCTGCCAATTCACGATCAAAATCTGTTGCTGTAACTATCGTTTCATCGTTTTCGGCAAAGCGGCGAGCGGTATCTTTAACAATTGAGAAAGCAACAGGGTACACCTCCATAAGTGCTTCCTCTAGTTTGTCAAGTGACTCTTTTTCGAGTTTGTCTATTTGATTAAACAAAGGTTCGCGCTCATCGATAGGTGTGTGTTCTATTTTCTCTTTGAGTTCTACTATTTGTTTCTTTTGCTCGGAGATGCTGTTCTGTACGTATGCCTGAATCTCTTTGCTCTTTGCACGAAGTTCGTCGTTAGTAAGTGCCTTGATAGCGGGATACGCATCTTTTACCTTTTCTACGAAAGGCTGAATTTTTTTGATGTCGCGTGAAGATTTGTTGCCGAACAAGGCTGAAATGATGTTTAGGAAATTCATATGTTTTTTTGTTTTATTTCTACATGATTAGCACTGTAAAGCGCAAATAATGTGCAAATGTACTACATTTTTTTTACATATACAAAGAAACGTGTGCATTTTTGCTAATTTTTGCGACTTATGTGTCTTATACTGACAATTGACAAAGCGAGTGCCATGATGTTAATTCCTTCTGCGTATGACTGAATGGCATTTCCAAGAAAGAAGAGAGTACATAAGGCCATAACCGTGTGCCAACGGTATTTGAATCGTGTCTTGGGGAAGGTAAAGTAAAGCATAAAGATATTACTTATAAATATCTGTAAATTAACGTTTACCGTAGGATGTTTAGAGAAAAGCATAGCAAATAATATTATTCCTGTTATTCCATATGGAAGTAATATTATATACTCTAACCAAGGGCGGTCTTTCTTAGTAATTCTTTGGTACACTAATAATGCCAAAATGACACAAAGGTATATCAATGCGCATTGTGTTGGAGTAAGAGGAAAAGATTTTGTATCAGGATGCCACGGCGTTCCAGGCTTAAGTATCCATCCTTCTTCATCAACAAGCGGAATACTGTTTTCGTTGTTTCGTGTGATAATAGCGTTGGAATAGTGTCCCTGAAGTACATCTGGTATAAATTCCTGTTCGTCTATTGTGGCATTTTTGTCGCTGCCTACCCCAAGCAGTATATCATTTCCGAAACGTGCCCATGGGTGTTGCTCATTCTTTTCGTGAATAAGTTTGCGAAAGGATACTTTGTCTGATTTCTGTGCGTTGATGTTATAATCAACCGTTCCGTTAATGCTGTTCTCTATAACATCGCGTGCTCTTGTCGTACAGTTGTCGTAATAGAAATTGTATCTATATACGACATTCTCAGGTTGTGCATTTATAGATATCTGTTCTATGAATTGTTGCTTTTCGCGTGATGTAAGGTTAATGTGTTGTTGATATACACCACTGCCGTAATAGTTGTATTCGTTCAGGAAGTCTTGGATATTTACTATACCCATCATATAGTCTGTCAGTCCAAAAATAAATCGCAATGGAAAAAAATCCACCGTTGGGTCAAATACTCCCCAATTGATAGCGACGTCGATGCCTCTATTGTCGTCCTTTAATCTTATCGCAGTATGTCCGTAAAGACTGTACACCTCATCGTGGGGTTGACAAGTGAGTAGGTACACCTGGATATTGTCCATTGGGTCTATGGCAACAGAGTCTGTGTGTTCTGCTGCAGATAGTAAAGTTGTGCTTGTTAAAAGCAACGATAAAGTAAGAAAAAAACTCTTAAAAAAAATAATATTTCGTTTCACGATGCAAAAATACTGTATATTTTCCGAAAAACACTCGCTTTTCTCGTTTTTTTTTAATAATTTTGCACCGATTAGTAAAAATACATTTATAAATAATGAAGAAATACCTCTTTTTAATAGGATTAATAGTGTCTTCTACCACCGTTTTTGCGCAAGGTGGTACTCTTTCTCCATATTCTCAGTTTGGTTTGGGAAAAATCGCAGATCAGTCTGTAGGTGCCGCGCGTGGCATGAATGGTGTTGGCATTGCATTCCGTGAACATAGTCAGGTAAACAACCTTAACCCTGCTTCCTATTCAGCTCTTGATAGTATAACATTTCTTTTTGATGTAGGTATGACAATGCAGAATACCAACTATAGTGAGAAGGGGAAGGCAAAGAATGTTAAGACTGCTGACTTTGAGTATGCGGTAGGAGCATTCAGGGCTTATAAACATCTTGGTATGGCATTCGGTGTAATTCCATATACAAATATAGGATATGATTACGCTTATACTTCCAGTCCTATAGATGGTTATCAAATGGCACCTTCTACAGGCTCATCTACTACTTACACCATGCAATATCTGGGAAGTGGTGGTTTGCATCAGGCATTTGTCGGAATTGGCTATGAACCTTTGAAGGGTCTGTCTGTAGGTATGAATGCGTCATATCTTTGGGGTGAAATAAATAATGCTATAACCACAAGTTATAGTGATGCTTATGTTAACCCTTTGGCTAAGATTTTCAGTGGTTCCGTTGCTAACTATAAACTTGATTTTGGTGTTCAATATAACACAAAAATCAATAAAAATGATTTTGTTACTGTTGGCGTTACCTTCTCTCCTGGTCATAGTCTTGGTACGTCGCCTGAATGTCTTATCGTTTCAGGTGATAGTCTGAAGGCTTATGCGGGTAATGCTTATTCCGTTCCTACAGAGATAGGTTTCGGTATTGCCTACAAGCATAAGCAGATATGGCGTTTAGGTTTTGATTTCGATTTACAGACATGGGGCAAGATCTCTACGGTTGACTTTATTAGTGCAGACGAAAAACGTAGTTCTATCGGTCGTACCACAACATATAAGAATCGTCAGAGCTACAAATTAGGCGGTGAATACTGTAAGGATCTTAATTCACGAAGCTTTTGGCAACGTTTGCGTTATCGTATGGGTGTAGGATATAGCACACCTTATTTCTTTATTGGTGACAATAACGGACCAAGAGAGATAAGTGTGAGCGCAGGTGTCGGTGTTCCTATTATCAATAATTATAACCATCGTTCAATAGTAAATGTAGGTTTCGGTTGGAGCAACATTAAGGCTCCTGGTATGCTGACGGAAAATACGTTGATGCTTAATCTCGGTATTTCGTTCAACGAGCGATGGTTTGCAAAGTGGAAGTTTGAGTAAATATAATATTTTTCAGAGATATTGGAAAAACCTCATCTACATAGTGTTTTTTGTACGGCGCTGGTCGTTATGTTGTTTGTTCTTTTTTCCTGTCAGGAACAGAAAGAGCATACTGCGCCAGCTATTAATGAAAGAGACTCTGTGTCTATGATGCGCTCCTATGGTGTTAATACTATGATTAGTGACTCAGGAGTGATGCGTTATCGCATCTTGTCTGAACGATGGGATGTCAACGAGAACGTAACACCAAAACGTTGGATATTCCATCGAGGAATCTTTCTTGAGCAATTTGATGAGAAATTCCATACAGAGGGATATATACAAGCAGATACTGCATATTATTACACTGACAAACATTTGTGGTATCTGTTTGGAAACGTAAGGGTAAGGACCGTCGATGGGCTGAAATTCTTCAGCGAGGAACTTTATTGGGATCAAGACCGTCACGAACTATATTCTAATCTTTTCTCTCATCTTATTACTCCCGAACGTGAATTACAGGGTGCTTATTTTACCAGTGATGAAAATATGCGTCATTACACGGTGACAAACACCAAGGGAAACTTCCAACGTGAGGATGCCGATGGTAAGAATGATAATACAACACAGACTAACGATAGCACAGCAGTAACAAAACGTGATCCTGCTATGCCTGCGAAAAAGAAAAATTAAACAACTTTGGACATACACCTTATTATATATATATTAGTGACTATGCTTTTTTCTGCATTCTTCTCAGGAATGGAGATTGCATACGTTTCAAGCAACCGAATGCTTGCAGAGATGACTGGCGACAATGAAAGCCTGTCACACCGTATTGTGACATTTTTCTATAAGCATCCTAATACCTATGTCAGTACGATGCTTGTGGGTAATAATATCGCCCTCGTAATATATGGCATTCTTATTGCGAAATTATTCGATAGTACAATTTTTGCTGGACAGTCAGAAGCGTTTACGGTCATGGCGGATACTATTCTCTCTACTTTTATAGTACTTTTTACTGGAGAATTCCTTCCGAAAATGATATTCAAGAACAATGCTAATATGCTGCTGAATGCCTTTGCTATACCAGCAGCCGTGTGTTATGCAGTATTGTATCCGGTATCGCGTTTTTGCTCTTTGTTGTCACGCTACCTGCTTAAGATAATGGGTGTGAACATGAAGAAAGAAATTAAGAAAGATGAGTTCACAAAGGTTGACCTTGATTATCTGGTTCAGCAGAGTATAGACAAGGCTTCTGATGAAAAAGATATTCAGGAAGAAGTAAGAATATTCCAAAATGCTCTGGATTTATCAGATACGAAGGTGCGTGACTGTATGATTCCAAGAACAGAGATAAATGCAGTGGAGCAGACAGTTACGATTGAAGAATTGAAGCAGAGATTTGTGGAGAGTGGAAGGTCTAAAATTATAGTTTTTGAGGAAGATATAGACAATATCATTGGTTACATACATTCTTCTGAGATGTTTCGTATGAAAGACGATAATTGGCAGTCACACATCAGAAAGATGCAGTATGTTCCAGAGACTATGGCGGTGCAAAAACTTATGCAGAACATGCTTATGAGCAAGAATAGCCTTGCTGTTGTTGTAGATGAGTTTGGTGGTACCAGTGGTATTGTTGCGTTAGAGGACATCGTTGAGGAGATAATCGGAGAGATAGAAGATGAACATGATGTAACGAACTACGAATGTCGAAAGACAAACGATGGAGGTTACCTTGTCTCTGCACGTCTGGAGGTAGAGCGAGTCAACGAACAGCTTGGACTGAATCTACCTGAAAGTGATGACTATAAAACGATTGGAGGATTAATTCTTGAGCGTCATCAGAGCTTCCCAAAACTTAATGAGATAGTCACCTTTGATGGATGGAGATGCAAGATACTCAAGAATACAAAAACAAAGATAGAACTTGTGAAGTTTATGCCAATTGAGCAGAATATTCAGAAATAATTTGGTCGTTTCACAAAAAAACAATACCTTTGCATAACCTAAATCAAATTCTAATGACCTTAAAAGATTTGTTAAATACAGGGGACCGCTTTGCAAAAAACAACGGTATGCAGCTCACGGATATTCGCGAGGGCTACGCAAGAGCAGAGATGACGGTAGAGGAACGTCATCTCAATGGTGGTGGCGTATGTCAAGGTGGAGCATTGTTTACGCTTGCCGATCTTGCATTTGCTGCTGTTACAAACAGTCATGGACTTTTAACTCTTGGCATACAGAATAGTGTCACATACGTTCGCTCCGCCATGCTCGGCGATCACCTGACGGCAGAAGCCATAGAGACTGTCAATCATCAGAAACTACCTTACTGCACAATGACAGTGACAAACCAAAACGGTGAGGTTATATGCATCGTTACGGGTATGGCTTACAGGAAGAAGCAGCCTATGGATTACGATAAATTATCTGATTAAATATATACATTTGTAAAATAACCTAATAAACAACTAAACCAATGATTCTAAATCGAGAAATGGAATGCATGGACCGTGAATCCATGCGTAAGTTGCAGTCTGAGAGATTGCAGAAAGTAGTAAAGAACTGTTACGAGAAGGTTCCTTTCTACAAGAAGAAGATGGATAAACTGGGTATAAAGCCTGAGGACATCAAGTCAATAGACGATATACACAAGTTGCCTTTCACTACAAAGCATGACCTTCGCGATGAGTATCCATTCGGTCTTCAGGCTGTGCCACAGGATCAGGTTGTTCGTATTCATGCCTCTTCAGGTACCACAGGTAAGCCAGTTGTTGATACATACACCAAGAACGATATCGCAATGTGGGCAGAGGGTGCTGCACGTGTTATGGCAGCTGGTGGCGTAGGACCTGGCGATATAGTCCAGGTATCATACGGTTATGGACTCTTCACTGGCGGTCTTGGTGCGCATGATGCTGCAGGCATGCTTGGTGCTGTCCAGTTACCTACATCTGCAGGTAATTCAGAGAAGCAGATAATGCTTATGAAGGACTTCGGTTCTACCGTTCTTGCATGTACTCCTTCTTATGCTTTACATCTGGCAGAAGTAATAGAAAAGAGCGATGCGGTAAATAAGGAAGACCTTAAGCTTAAGGTAGGTTTCTTTGGAGCAGAACCTTGGACAGAAGGTATGCGTAAGGAGTTGGAGGATAAACTTGGTATCAAGGCTATTGATATCTACGGACTCACAGAGATGTGTGGTCCTGGTGTTGGTGGTGAGTGTGAGTGCCAGAATGGTACACACCTTTGGGAAGATATGTTCTATCCAGAAATTATCAACCCTGATACTCTGGAACCATGTGAGCCAGGCGAGTTCGGTGAACTCGTATTCACTTCACTCTGCAAGGAGGCAATGCCAATCCTTCGTTATCGTACACGAGACCTTACGCGTCTCATCTACGACAAGTGTGAGTGTGGACGTACCGCAGTACGTATGGATCGAATTCTCGGACGCTCTGATGATATGATGATTATTCGTGGCGTCAATGTCTTCCCTAGCCAGATAGAGGCATGCCTCACAGAGTTCCCTGCTTTCTCTCCACAGTACTTTATTACTGTTGACCGCAAGAATAACGAAGATACCTTTGACCTTGACGTTGAACTCCGTGAAGAATATTTCTCTCCAAACCCTGCTAAGCAGATGCCACATATCAAGCCTCTCTACGATCGTATTGTGAGCATGGTAGGCATTAAGCCAAACATCCATATCAAGGCTCCAGGAGAAATGCAGCGTTCTATAGGCAAGGCAAAGCACGTTAACGATAAGCGTAATTTCCAAGGATAAGGAAAATATAATGAATACACCATTAGATTATAAAACAGTCACCGAGGCCATTGACTCAATGCACCTCGGTGATTTCTCACAAGCAACCATTCGTGATATACAGGCACTTTCAAGAGTGCTTGAAGAGAAAACAGGGCAGCAGGTGATACACCTTGAGATGGGCGTACCAGGATTGCAACCATCAGAAATTGCATTGAAGGCAGAGCAGGAAGCGTTAGCCAATGGCTGTGCAACGGTATATCCTCCTAATGGCGGAATACCTCGCATAAAGAATGCTGCATCACAATTTGTCAAGGCTTTCATAGGTGTCGATATTGCTCCAAACTCATGCATACCGACGACTGGTTCTATGCAAGGCACATTCGCTACCTTTACTGCGATATATCATGCAATGGGTGTGCGTAACGGTGCAAAGAAAGATACCGTGCTCTTTATTCAGCCTGGATTCCCTGTGCAGAATACTCAATGTGATGTAATCGGTCTTAAACAGGTGGGACTTGACATTCATGGCTTCCGTGGCGATGCTCTGATAACTAAGTTGGAAGAGATGCTTCGACAAGGTAATATCTGCTGTATTGTTTATTCCAATCCAAATAATCCTTCGTGGGTATGCTTTACAGACGAAGAATTGAAGGGTATAGGAGAGCTGGCAACAAAGTATGATGTCATAATCCTTGAAGACCTTGCATATTTCGCAATGGACTTCCGTCGTGACCTCTCTCATCCGTTCCAGGCACCCTATCAGGCAACCGTAGCTAATTATACTGACAACTACGTGCTGTGGGTATCAGGTTCAAAGGCTTTCTCCTATGCAGGACAGCGCATTGGCGTGACGTGTATCTCTGATAAACTCTATGACCGTGAGTTTGAGGCATTGAAACCATTTGGTGTAAGCACATTCGGTAACTTCTTCTGTAACAGACTGATGTATACGCTCTCCAGCGGTACTACTCACAGCGTTCAACATGCTATGGCGGCACTGATGGAAGCAGCATGCGATGGAAGTTATAACTTCCTCGATGACGTGAAGGAGTATGGTCGTAGAGCAAAATTCATGAAGGATGTCCTTCTTGCTAACGGCTTCTATCTCGTTTATGATAACGATATGGGAGCACCACTTGCAGATGGATTCTATTTCACGGTTCAATATCCAGGAATGACAGACCTGCAATTGACAAGAGAACTGATGTATTACGGTATAGCAGTATTCCCACTTGATACTATGGGTTCTACACAGCAAGGAGTTCGTATATGTACCTCTTTCTTTGCAGACAATCAGCGCGATACCTTCCGTCAGAGAATAGAGGCATTCAAGGCAAACCATTAGTATTCTTTCGTGTAACGTAATGAAAGTAACATTATTGCAGACCGACATATTGCTGAACGAACCAACTGCAAATATGCTCATGGCAGAAAAGATGATTATGGATGCAGAGAAGTCTGATCTATACGTCTTGCCTGAGATGTTTGCAACGGGATTTATTACCATTCCTTTTGAAGGCGCAGACGCTGATGGTAAAACTCTTGCGTGGCTTAAGCAGATGGCAAGGAAGTATGATGCTGCCTTTGCCTGCTCTGTAGCGGTGAAGGAAAAAGACGAAGAGTTTTACAATCGCTTCTACTTCGTAAAACCTGATGGTAAGGTTACCAAGTATGATAAACGGCATTTGTTTTCATACGGGGGTGAAGGTAAATATTATCATCAGGGTGAAGACTGCGTAACAGTAGAGTGGTGCGGAGTAAGGTTCCTACTGCAAATATGCTACGACCTTCGCTTTCCGGTATTCTCACGAAATAACAAAGAAGAGCATTATGATGCTGCGATATATGTAGCTAATTGGCCAGAATCGCGCCGTAAGCCGTGGGACATACTTCTTCGTGCTAGGGCAATCGAGAATCAGTGTTACGTAATAGCCGTTAATAGAGTAGGGGATGACAATATGTGTCACTACAATGGTGGTTCTGCCATCATTGATGCCTATGGTAATGATGTGGTAACGCTAGAAGATAACGTGCATGGCACAGCGTCGGCAGTTCTCGATATGGAAGTATTGCAACGCTTTAGGAAAAAGTTTCCTGTACTGAATGATGCTGATAAGTAAAAACTATTAAACTATTTTTTTAACTTAAAATATTAATAAAACTATGGCAAACAAGTATTCTGGAACACAGACAGAGAAAAACCTTGAGGCAGCCTTTGCAGGTGAATCTCAAGCACGTAACAAGTACACCTATTTTGCTTCAAAGGCAAAGAAGGAGGGATTTGAACAAATGGCAGAGATTTTCCTTAAGACTGCCGATAATGAGAAGGAACACGCTAAGATGTGGTACAAGGAACTACACGATGGCGTTGGTTCTACAACAGAAAACCTTAAGGATGCTGCTGATGGCGAGAACTATGAGTGGACAGATATGTATGAGGGTTTCGCAAAAACAGCCGAGAAAGAAGGCTTTGCAGAACTTGCAGAGAAGTTCCGTCTCGTAGCTGCCATTGAGAAACGCCATGAAGAGCGTTATCGTGCTTTGCTCCGCAACATTGAGGCACAGGAAGTATTCGCTAAGAGCGAGGTAAAGGTATGGGAATGTCGTAACTGTGGTCACATCGTAGTAGGAGAGAAAGCACCTGAACTTTGCCCAGTATGTGATCATCCACAGGCATACTTTGAAGTTCATAAAGATAATTTCTAAACAAAGACACTTATCTAACATAAAAAAGTCCTGATCATTGCGATCGGGACTTTTTTTTGCACAAAAAAAGGACTTCCTTTTGAGAAGTCCTTGTAGAGGTGCGTGGCGGAGTCGCGCTCGGCACTTGTGACGCTTTCATAAAACGAAGTGACTGAAAGAACCGCTGCGGTGAGATTGCGCCTAAACACAAAAAAAGGACTTCCGTTTGAGAAGTCCTTGTAGAGGTGCGTGGCGGAGTCGAACCGCCCTAGCTGGTTTTGCAGACCAGAGACTAAACCGCTCATCCAACGCACCATAACAAATACTGTCTTTTTAACCTCTATGGATGATTGCGGTACAAGTCATTTCTGAATTGCGAGTGCAAAATTACTATATTTTTTTCAAACAAACAAATTTTTATGCTATTTTTTTATTATTATCACTTATTTTTTTTGTTATTCCAATAATTTTATGTAATTTTGCACTCGCAAAAAGGAAATGGTTATTTTAACATTCATTATCCTTGCGCCTGTGGCGAAATTGGTAGACGCGCCAGACTTAGGATCTGGTGTCTTGCGATGTGCAGGTTCGAGTCCTGTCAGGCGCACCATAAGTAATCGGTTAA
>JAGHTW010000016.1 GCA_018065145.1 Candidatus Prevotella equi | reverse complement strand
CAACACGGAGATACATGGTAACCCTGAGTTACGAGCTGTCAACACATCAACCTCGGAATCACCAATATATACAGCTTCATCCTTCTCTACGCCAAGTCCTTCCAATGCTTTTATAACCATGTCTGGAGCTGGTTTCCTTGCTACCTCGGGACGTTCGCCTATCGACACATCCATGTAGTCACAGAGTCGCAGAGCATCATTCTTCCCTACTGTATGAACCTCAGAATTTACCAGTTCCGTAACACCTTGCTGTAGTTTGTTGCTTACGACAGCCATTCTGACACCCTTCTCTTTTAATGCTTTCAGTGTTTCGGCAATACCTTCATAGAGTCCAGTGTTGTCCTGACAGTGCTCTACGTAATAGGTCTTGAAATCTGTAAATACCTTTTCAAAGAGGTCTGGATTGCGCTTTCCTCTTTCCATACTCTCAGGCACAGCAAGTTCAATTAATCGTCTGACACCGTTACCAACAAATTGTCGTACCTCGTTGAGGTTACGTTCTTCCATGCCATTAGTACGCAAAGCATAGTTAACGGCATTCTTCAAATCCTCTATCGTGTCCATCAGGGTACCATCAAGGTCCCAGATTATCGTATTTTTCTTTTTCATTTTCCTTTAATGTATCTTATCCAGGCGAAGTGACTTCTTTTCTTCAAATAATCCTTCTTCCTCTGATTACAATAAGCTTCTTGTTCAAAGGAGATATTCATGTATGCCTTATGTAGATTCCTGTAGATACATAATCTTATCCCCCACTCTATTATGTAAATAATGTAGAATCCCAGAAACAATAGTTCCTTCTGCTGAGCCGTATGTATTTTCTCGTGATGCAGCAAAACATCGTTCAGGTACTCCTTAGCGAAGATCACGCCGAAGAGGTTGATGGCAATATATGACTTGCCCAAAGGGATAATTCTGTTGTTGATTATCAGCATTATATTATGCGTTGGTATATTGTACAGTTGTATGTTTGTATAGTTATTTTAATGTCATAATTATATGCAAAAGTACTATTTTTTGCCGACATTGGCAAGTTTTTGTTGTTAACATCGAATTTTTTTTAGTACCTTTGCATTTTATTAGCGGATTATTTTTGATAAAATCGAAAAATCTCCATATAACCGAGCAAGACAACAACAATGATGACAATATTTATAACTGAATACAACATGCAAAACAAGAAAGATGTAAAACTTAAAGCCACTCTTTGCATTATAGTTGTTGTTATGATGTTGGTTTGCGGTTGTTCAAGCAATAACAAAAATCATTCTACCTTAGATACAGAGCAGAGGGATTCAGTGACTCAGGAAATAACTCAGGCATTGTCAGAAACCACCGATGCACATACTCCATCAATCTTTGATGAACTTGCCAACAGCATGGTCTGTGTTGAATCAGATACAGGCAGTTTCTATATCTGCAAGTATGAGGTCACACAGAAATTATGGAAGGAGGTAATGGGTAACAATCCTTCACAGATGCAAGGTGATGATCTCCCTGTAGAACAGGTCAGTTGGAATGATTGTCAGACATTCATCAGTAAACTTAACAAGCTGACAGGCAAGATCTACCGACTACCTACTGAAGCAGAATGGGAATACGCATGCAAAGGTGGCAAATACTCCAAAGGTTACAAATACTCTGGAAGTGATGATATTGAAAAAGTGGCTTGGTATGACGGCAACAGCGAGAATAAATCACATCCCGTCGGTCTGAAACAACCTAACGAACTTGGACTATATGACATGAGCGGAAATGTATGGGAATGGTGTCAGGACATGCATGAAGGTACAGGAATGTGCCGTGGTGGAAGTTGGATTCACAACGCTAGAAACTGCGCCCCTTCACTCCCTAATGAAACTCCACAAGCCTTCTATATCAACAGTTTAGGATTACGACTTGCACAATAAATATAACAAAATGAACAAACTTTATAGAATATCGTCTCTCATATCAGCCAATATCACTATTGTCGTGGTATTGGTGACGGCATTGGCATTACTGATTCCAAGTTCTTTTGACTGGATCAGTACCTCAAGCATCACACCTATGCTTGGTGTTGTCATGTTCGGTATGGGATTAACACTCAAACCGAGTGACTTCAAACCTGTACTGATGCGACCAAAGGACATCATCATAGGCGAACTGGCACAGTTCATCGTCATGCCACTTGTCGCTTGGCTCTTATGTCGATTGTTACAGCTGCCTATGGAACTTGCCCTTGGTGTGATTCTCGTAGGTTGTTGCCCTGGTGGTACTGCAAGCAACGTCATCTGCTACCTTGCCAAAGGCGACATAGCACTAAGCGTTGCCATGACAGGTGTCTCTACCCTACTCGCTCCTATTGTTACACCTGCACTCGTATATCTGCTTGCAGGCAAGGAGGTGGCTGTTGATATGATAGGTATGTTCCTGAGCATAGTACAAGTGGTTATCATCCCTATAGTCTTTGGATTGGCGGTAAACAAGTACCTGAGCAAATTCACAGAAAAGGTCACTCCGCTATTGCCAATGGTTTCTACACTTGCAATTGCAGCCATCATCGGCATCATAGTATCTCACAATTCTGCAAATATACTTTCATGCAGTCTTCTGGTTGGCGTTGCCGTCATCCTGCACAATGTCTTAGGACTTACCCTTGGCTATGTAGCAGGTAGGTTGTTAGGTTTGCCTCACGACAAACGAACTGCCATCTCCATCGAAGTGGGAATGCAGAACTCTGGTCTTGCCACATCACTTGCAGCAACGCACTTTGCTATGTTCCCACTTGCAGCAGTTCCTGGAGCAATATTCTCTACATGGCATAATTTCTCGGGTAGTATAGCAGCTTCAGTCTTTAGAAAATTGAATAATTCCCTTAAATAAGATTGCTCTCAATGAGAAAACGCTCAAAGAAGGATCCTACAGTTCAGTAACTATTTCATACATTGCCTTACGGTTCTTCTCTTTCTGCTCAACGTCAGAAGCAGGATGACCGAGTGGTATGAGCACAGCTGCCTCTTCATTCTCTGGCAAAGAGAAAAGTTTATGACAGAGCTTCGCATCAAAGTTGCATACCCAACATGTGCCAAGTCCCTGTTCAGTTGCAGCCAGACAGATATGTTCCGTTGCAATGGCAATGTCGATGTTGCCATGCTCTTTCTGGTCATCCTTGCGTACCCATGCTTCATCATGACGTATGCAGCAGATGATATACATCGGTGCTGTCTTGAACCAGTCACGGTTATAGCACTGCTGGAGTTTCTCCCTGTCAGCGTCTTTTGTCACGATATAGAAATGCCATGGCTGGAAGTTTACTGCTGAAGGCGCAAGACGTGCGCACTCCAATATATAGTCCCGTTGTTCCTTGCTTACTGCTTCATCCGTATAACTGCGTACAGAGAAGCGTGCATCTGATAATTCCTTGAATGTCATAATCCTATTGTTCTGATTCTTTATTTATAAATTCCTACAACACTATAGGAGAAATATCTCCCTATATTTTATGCAAAGGTACTAAAAATATACGAGATATTCACGATATAAAAAACAAAAGTATAGAAAAAAGCTATAAAAACATAAATTGATAACATTAGCCTTAAATTTATCGTGTATATTGTGTTAAATAATTAAACTTAGGCATTAATATGACATTTTTTTACTAATTTTGCAAATGATGTGCAACTAATATCAATAAAAATTATGATGAGAATATCTTTCCGCCAAGCCACCATCGCTGATGCACTATTCATATCCCGAGGATTCCACATGGCAATGCTCTATGACGATGCTTCTGACCATCAGATTTACAGCTTCGCCAGAAATATCTGTGTTCGCGAAGATGTTCTCTATTCTTGGCGAAACACAATAATAGCCTTAGTCAACGACAATCCTGCCGGTATGCTTACGGCATACGATGGACGCTACTATCATGACATGCGAATCCGAACCATGAATCTTGTAAAGCAACACCTCGGAATAGAGTTTCCGGGCATGGAGGACGAAGCAGTAGCTGGAGAATACTATCTTGACAGCCTTGCCGTAATGCCAGAGTACCGTGGCAGAGGTATAGGAAAAAGACTGCTACAGAAAGGCATAGAAAGCGGAAGGTCACTCAGTCTGGATATTACTTTGGCAGTTGATCCTATCAATGACAGGGCAAAGAAGCTCTACCATTCTCTTGGTTTCAAGCCATCAGGCACATTATTTATATTTGGCCATGACTATGAGAAAATGAAAATCAATCTTAAGATTTCTTGAACTTGTACCAAGTTTTGGTACAATGAGCAATTAACTTTGCACCAACTTTATTTTGTATATAACTGATGTAAAGCATAAAGTTGTGAATAAATTTGCTAGTAAATTCTGTATAAAAGTTATACTTTTAGAATAAATTCACTAGTAAATTAAATTCAAAAATATATATTTAAACATATAACAAATAAATTATTGAGATACAATGAAATATAAACTTAGACGCAACAATAACCCTTCACAAAGGTCATATGGTAAATATATTGCCAAGGCACAGCATTTCAACACGATAACTCAGGAACAGTTGGAGGACGAAATTCAACGTAATTGTTCTGCTAAAGCTGCTGACTGTCGTCTTGTTATGTGCGAGTTTGCAGAAACACTATGCCGACATTTGCAAGCCGGTGACAAAGTCGAACTGCCATATATAGGTACAGCGAAGCTCGAAATCGTATCAGCATCCGTAGATGAAAAGGAAGATTTTGATCCTAAGAAACACATCAAAAAGGTTCAAGTACATGTCATTCCAAAATCAGAAAATGGAGTAATAGAGATGTATAAGGGCGTACATTTCGAGCAAGTGAGGTAAAATCTGCTTGAAAATTAGAAGAAAGTGATGCATTTTTAATTCCTTTAACACTAAAAATCACGCGCGCTGGCACATTAAAAAAAATATTAAGTATCTTTGCATCTAAACTAATTGCAATATGAATAACATAAAAGTTATAGAAAATCCAAAAGGAACCTATTCTTGCGAGATAGGTATAACAACTGAACAATGGATAGAGATATTATCTAACCATAATATAACTACATCAAACTATAAGGATGCATTAATGGCATTCTATAGAGAGCCTAACCATACTTCAAGCTGTAAGAAACTCAGCCTAAAGATATTTGGAAATGCTAAGGACGCACAAAAGCTAAACTCATGGATAACATGGTTTGGCCAAGCTGTAATTAAGCATTTGGGGAATATCAGAATTGTTGACATTGATGGTTCTGAGAGATATTGGCATGTATCTATGTGCAAAGGGAAAAAGAACCATGAAGGATTGTTTGAAACAACGTTACGCCCAGAAATTGTTGAAGCAATAGAAATATTGAGATGGGATAAAGGCTTGACTTGGATCCCTTTCTATATGGAATTTGCAGACAAACTTTTACAATACAAAGATAATAGAAAGCCACTTCTGGATATAATATACAGTCTTGACAAAAGTTTCTGCGGTTATATTAAAACCGATGACGGAGGAAAAGTAACAGATATTGATCCGTTTACTGTTTTCGGAATGTTTAACCGTGGATTGTCTAACGATAATAGAATAAAACTAGCAGGTATCTTCAAGAAGAAGTTAGATATACAAGCAGAACTGCCATTTGATTTTGATGGTATTCCTGTTGTGATGAATTTGATGGCTGTCTTCTTTTGGAGAAAACACATGACAACCGATATTCAGCCATTATGGAATCTATTTGAGGCAGCATTAAACAATGATGAGACAAACTTTTGCATATATTTCGATGAAGTTTGTAAACAACAAGGTATTAAATGGAATATAACGATGGGATTGTATTGGGCAAGGCCTTATGATTATATTGCTTTGGATTCTGTAAACAGAGAATATCTGCCTTCAAAATTAGGAATAGAAGTATTTGACGATTATGAAATAGATGCATCTCACTATCTTCCATTACTAAAGCAGGTAAAGGAAAAAATCGCTTCAAACACCATACTAGAAAAGTCAATACCTGAAATTTCTTATCAGGCATGGATTAGAGATGACAATAAATCAAATAGAAATTATTGGCTTCTCGGACATGCTTTTGGTCGAAACGAGCCACAGTTCGATAGGTTTATAAAGGAGGGTATCTGGGAAGGTGGATTTGATGAGAATAAAACTATAGACAAGAAACAACTTAAGCTATTAAGAAAAATTAAAATTGGTGATGTTGTTATTCTCAAATCAACTAGTACAAAAGGAAAAAATCATGATCTACCTTTCCTCAGAGCAAAAGCGGTAGGAATTGTTACAAGTAATATTAACGAAACAGATAACAATGGTTATTTGCTATGTAACTGTACAGTAGATTACTTATCAATAAAAGACAAAGACTTTGACGGACAGATATATGGTCCTTATCGTCAGACTGTTCATCAGGCAGATGAAAAAGTAAAACCAATAATAGATTACGCCAACAGCATAATAAATGCAAAAGATATGCCACAGCAGAAATATAGCAAATACATAGACATCCTGAAAGAAAATCAAAATCTTGTTCTTACAGGTGCACCTGGTACAGGCAAGACATTCATGGCACATGGTATTGCGAAAGAAATGAACGCAGAGGTTGAATTCGTTCAATTCCATCCATCTTATGATTATACGGACTTTGTTGAGGGCTTGCGTCCAATAGAGAAAACTGATGGTCAGATGGGGTTTGAGCGTAAGGATGGCGTGTTCAAGGAGTTTTGTAAAAAAGCAGCCAAGAATCTTGAAGATAGCGAGAAGACATTAGAAGAACTTTATGAAGAAAACTCTTTTGAAGAGAAATATAAAGTTCTTATTGATAGAATATCTAATGACGAACTTACATACTTTGAATTAAAGTCAGGTAAGTTGATGGAAATAGTAGAAATATCTGATAATAATAATATAGTTCTGAAGACAAAAGATTCTGGTAGTAATAAATTATATATCGTATCATTTGACAGATTAGCAAAATTAGCTAAGGTTTACACAGATTCTAATTCTATAAATACAATGCCGAATATAAGTGTTGCTATTTCGGATGTAATAGGCGGATGTCATACTTCTGCATATTGGGCTGTACTCAGAGAAATCTACAAACAAGAATCTTATCACAAAACCATTGCCACCTCTAAGATTCTCAAAAAAGATTTTGTTTTCATCATAGACGAGATAAATCGCGGAGAGGCTTCAAAGATATTCGGAGAACTGTTCTATGCTATTGATCCAGGTTATCGCGGCAAGAAGGATATTCGAGTAAAAACACAATATCAGAACCTTATTCCTGATACTGATGTGTTTGCCGAAGGTTTCTATGTTCCTGAAAATGTTTACATTCTCGCAACGATGAATGATATAGACCGTAGTGTGGAGAGCATGGACTTTGCAATGCGTCGCCGCTTCACTTGGATGGAGGTAACACCAAAAGATACTGAGTCAATGCTTGATGAATTGGCGTCATATGCACAAAAGGCAAAAGACACGATGGCACGCATTAACGCACTCATTTCCGAAACGGATGGTCTTGGTGATGCTTATCAGGTAGGCCCTTCTTACTTCCTAAAACTGAAAGGGAACGGCGGAAACTTTGATAAATTGTGGAGAATGAACATAGAGCCTTTGCTTAAGGAATACTTACGTGGTTTCCGTAAGTCTAATGAAATTATTAGCAAATTAAAGGATGCTTATAATAACACAGATACTACATCATCAAACAATAATGAAAATGAGGTCTTAGATGAATGAAATTATTCTCATAGACAACACTATCACTCAGGCACCTGAATATGCAAGAAAAGAAGTAGCAGCTTTATTCCCTTTTGCAGACAAGTCATTATCAAAGCTCTGCGAAGAGAATGAGAATCTGTTAATCTTTCCACACAGCATAGAAAAGTCTGATGATAGAATTGCCGATTCTTCTTTGTTCAACTTAGTGAACACAGAGGATTCGGAAAAGGTGCGTATTGTCACGGGCAATATCATGGGCTTCATTGGCATAGGTAATTTGCAAATAAAAATAAAATCAAGATTTGACAAAGGACGCGATAATTATTTCCTTCATTACATGCTTCAAAAGGTGATGTCATTCAATTTTTTTGATCTCAATCACAATAATGAACGTGAGGATGTCTTTGATTTTATGATGTTCATGTTTCCGTATTATCTAAAGACTGCATTGCGACAGGGCATTTACAGAGAATACAGAACCTTCAAGCACAATGATGCTAATGTTCGTGGAACTCTCAATTTTAACAAGCACATTTCCCACAACATTCCATTCGTTGGAAATATAGCATATTCTACACGCGAATACTGTCATGACAATAGCGTTACAGAGCTGATACGTCACACCATCGAGTTTATGAGAACTAAACGATACGGCGAGGCAGTATTAAACATTGATAGAGAAACTATGGATAACGTAAAATGTATCATGGAACATACGCAAAGCTATGCGAAAAGTGAACGCAACTATGTTATTTCTAAGAATCTTCGTCATAAGACACATCCATACTACACAGAATATAAACCATTAATATTACTTTGCATTCAGATTCTTAGAATGGAAGAAGTAAAATTTGGAGAGACTGATGATGAGATATGTGGTATTCTCTTTGATGGAGCATGGCTGTGGGAAGAATACGTTAATACAATTCTTAATCAACTCGGTTACACTCATCCCGAAAATAAATTGAAGAAAGAGGGAATCTATTTGTTTTCAGATATTGCTGATGACGGAAAAATACACAGAAGTGGTGTCCGCTATCCTGATTTTTACAAAGAGGACATTGTGCTTGACGCTAAATATAAGAGACTTGGAGATTATGATAAAGTATCAAAAGTTAGTAGAGATGACATTCATCAGGTGATTACCTATATGACAAATCTCAAAGCATCCAAAGGTGGATTCATTGCACCATTGGAAAACAAACAAGTTAAAGTACCTACCTCGCATTTGAAAGATAGTGTTGCTCAACTCTCAATATATGGTATAGAAATTAGCAAGAATACCAATTCTTATTCTGAGTTCTGTTTACAAATGAAGGAGAATGAAGATTGTTTCCTACAATTACTATCTACATAATTAATAACTTAATAAAAAGAAATAAAGAAAAATGAAAAAAGTAATCGCTTCAATTATTATCGTCGGTGCAATATTGCTTCTTGCAATGACATGAGTAAAGATAATGCATCAAACGAAGTGATGCAAGGAATAGCGATGATTGGCAACATTTTGTAGATAAGATAGTAGAAACTTTTCTTGACACTAAACTGCGCTGGTTGAAATACCGAAATGTTAAATAAACAAATCAAAATCATTGAACTCATGAAAAAATCTTTAGGGGTTACTTTGTTCTATTCGGAATTTTGTGTAATTTTGCAGTAAATTTCGAATTAAAACGCAGAATGTAGTAAAAAGAATAATTTAACGTACTATTGATATATTACTACGCAGAAGAATCTCTTTTTAATATTTTTTTTACTTTGTTCGTCATTTACTTTTGCCCAGCGCCAATGGAGAGTGCGCACTGTTCCTCTTGACAGCATCGTGATGAGTGATCCTTGCATCCTTGCAGATGACGTGACAAATATGTATTACATGACCGGCACAGGCGGTATGCTATGGAAGAGTCCTGACCTGAAGATGTGGACAGGACCTTACCGCGTTACCGAAACGGAGAGTGTGAAGTGGATGGGTAAGCGCCCGGAGATATGGGCGGCAGAGTTGCATAAATACAAAGGAAAGTACTATTACTTCGCTACTTTCACAAACAACAGCATGCGCATAGACAGTGTTCGCGGTAATGTAATACCTCGCCGTGCGAGTCATATCCTTGTAAGCGATAAGGCTGAAGGTCCTTACCGTCCTGTAGGCAAGAAGGATTATCTCCCTGCGAATCAGCCTACCCTTGACGGCACTTTCTGGGTGGATAAAGACCCAAAGAAGAAGAACGACAAGGGTGTGCCTTATATGGTCTATTGCGGAGAATGGCTGCAGAACTGGAACGGCACGATAGAGAAGATTCGCCTGAAGGATGACCTCAGCGCTTCCATTGGTAAGGGAAAGGTACTGTTCCGTGCATACGACTCGCCATGGAGCCGTGAGAAGGACGAGGACGGAACGGTTCATCCCAACAAGGTTACGGACGGACCTTACCTCTTCCGTACACAGACGGGCAAGCTAGGCATGATATGGACAAGTTGGGTGTATGGTGACTATACCCAGGGTGTGGCATATAGCGAAAGCGGTACACTTGATGGTCCATGGATTCAGGAACCAGAACCTATCACACCTCCTAACTTCGGTCATGGTATGCTCTTCCGCACGTTGGACGGAAGACTTATGATGTCTGTACATAGCCATGAGAAGAAGAACGGCAGGACGCATCGTGTACCTCACCTCTTTCCTGTTGATGACACTGGCGACAAGATAAAGGTGATTGGAAAGAAGTAGGGACAGGAAGACCGGTTGCGTTAGAAGAGCGTTTTCCTGAGTTCTATAACGCTCTGGTCAAGGTAATGTCATGACGGGATTTTTGTGACAAAAGACTAATTTTCAACAAAATAATTTTATGAATCAGACAATTGAAAACATTATCTCACGCCGTAGCGTGAAGAAATACACTAATCAGCAGGTTCCGCTGGAACTAGTGGAACAGGTGGTAAAGGCAGGTACATACGCTCCTTCTGGCATGAACAAACAGGCAGGAAAGATTATTGCCGTGACAAATAGGGAGATGCGCGACCGACTTAGCCGCATAAACCTCGAAATCGTGATTGGAAAGAATCTGACTACTTCGTCAGGACACAGCGACCCTTTCTATGGAGCGCCTGTAGTGCTGGTGGTTCTGGCAAAGAAGGAGGTTGGTACTAACGTCTATGACGGCTCCCTCGTGATGGAAAACATGATGATAGCTGCCCAGAGCCTGGGTCTTGGCTCGTGCTGGATTCACCGTGCAAAAGAGACTTTCGAAACTCAGGAGGGAAAGCAGATACTGGCGGAACTGGGTATAGAGGACGAATATGTGGGCATAGGCAATTGCATACTGGGTTATGCTGCACCTGATGCACTGAAGCCTCAGGCTCCACGAAAGGATGATTTCGTCGTTTGGGTAAAGTAAGTTCAATGGTTTTCGGTTTTCCAACTACGAAGAAATCTCTTTTTATTCTACTTTGAGAGTTTCTTGACGACTCGAGCAGGATTGCCTACGGCGAGGGTATCAGACGGGATATCCTTAACGACTACAGCGCCAGCACCAATGACACATCTGTCTCCTATGGTAACGCCTGGACATATAGTCACATTGCCACCTATCCAGCATCGCTCACCAATGTGTACCGGTTTGCAGTATTCCCATTCATCACGCTCGTCGGCATCAAGAGGATGGCCTGCGGTAAAGATACTTACGTTGGGTGCTATGAGCGTCTTCTTTCCTATATATACACCACCGCCATCGAGAATGGTACAGCCGAAGTTTATCCATACTCCTTGTTCTGCAAATATCAGATTACCATAATCGCAATGAAATGGTGGTTCTACATATACATCGTCAGCAGCATTTGAAAGCAACTCACGCGTTATGGATTTCATGCTCTCTTCATGATACTCCGTGATATTCAGCCTGCGCAGGAGTTTCTTTACCTCATCACGATATTCATACATCTCTGGTGTATGAGCGTCATACGGCAGACCCGCTTGCATCTTTTCCAGTTCTGCCTTCAATGAAGGCATCTGCTCCAGTTCTTCTCTTCTTGTCATAAACTTTATATTTTTTATCAAAGATAATATCTATTATTTACAAAAGGACCCGACAGTGGGATTTTACTGCCGGGTCCTAATCATTTATATATGCACTAAGATAGTGTCCTATGGATTCTTATTGTTAGTTGTTTACAGAACCACCCATGATGTCAAGCAGTTCACTTGTGATAGCTTGCTGACGGCTCTTGTTGTACTGCAGGTTGAGAATGCGTAGCAACTCGTCGGCATTGTCAGTAGCAGTCTGCATGGCAACCATACGAGCTGCATGCTCTGAGGCATTGCTGTCAAGGAGTGCGGTATATACCATGAGGTTGACGTAGCGCGGAATAAGCATGCTCAGGACTGTCGGACGATCTGGCTCAACGATGAAATTATCATTCAGCGACTTTGCCTTCGAACCAGAACTTTGCCCCTCCAATGCCTGATGACCACCTTGTCGCTCAAGGTATTCTGCAGCATCACCAGTTGCAATGTTATTCTTCAGGTCTCGCGTATGATCATAGTCCATCGCTTCTTCTACGTCTATCGGGAACAGCGTCTTTGTCGTAAGAATCTGTGATCCGGCTGACTTAAAATGATGGTATATCATCTCTACCTTGTCTATCTCGCCCGCCTCGAACATTGACATTAGAGAACGTCCTATGTGAGCACACTCAATAGAATTTGGTTTGTCTGCGAGACTGTTAAAATTACCTGCAGATGGCAGTCCGAGTTTATTCACCTTCTCCGCTACCTTGCGGCCTATAGGATATAGCAATACTTCAACGCCCGATTCTGTATAACAGTCGATGAGTTTCTGCATCATCTTAAGGACATTGGCATTGAAACCACCACAAAGGCTGGAATTACTCGCGAAGACCAACAACGCAACCTTCTTTACCTTACGGTTTTCGGTGAGAGCACCACGAGCGTCAACATCTGCCGCGAGAAACGATTTGAGCATTGTCTCAAGGAGATTCTCGTAGGGGAGCATATTCTCTATCATCACCTGTGCATGGTGGAGCTTACTGGAAGCTACCATCTTCATGGCACTGGTAATCTTACGAGTGCTCTGAACGGATGCTATGCGGTTTTTTATTTCTTTAAGACTTGCCATAGTTCAATATTTACTTGTACTGTCCTGCTACGTCTGCCATCACCTGTTCTATAACGGCAGTCATGCTATCGTCAATCTTACCAGAGCCGAGAGCATCAATAACGTCCTGATGCTTGTTACGCATAACCTCAAGGAACGTATCCTGACATTCACGGATACTTGTAACAGGTACCGGCGCCATGAGACCATGGGTACCACAATAAAGAATTGCTATCTGCTCGCCTACTGGCATTGGAGAATACTGTGGCTGAATGAGCAACTGGTTGTTCTTACGTCCACGATCAAGCGTCATCGCTGTTACAGCATCCATATCACTAGAGAACTTTGAGAAAGACTCAAGCTCACGATACTGTGCCTGGTCGATTTTCAGAGTACCAGCAACCTTCTTCATTGACTTTATCTGTGCCGAACCACCAACACGTGATACAGAAATACCTACGTTGATGGCAGGACGGAAGCCCTGGTTGAAGAGGTCTGACTCCAGGTATATCTGACCATCGGTAATAGAGATCACGTTGGTTGGGATGTAAGCAGATACGTCACCTGCCTGTGTCTCAATGATTGGCAACGCTGTGAGAGAACCACCAGCCTTGACATGTCCCTTAAGACATTCTGGGAGGTCGTTCATCTGCTCTGCCACTTCCTGCTGCTCGTTGATCTTGGCAGCACGCTCAAGAAGACGTGAATGAAGGTAGAATACATCTCCAGGATAAGCCTCACGACCAGAAGGACGACGCAGAATCAGTGATACCTCACGATAAGCAACAGCTTGCTTTGACAAATCATCATATATCACAAGTGCATGCTCACCACGGTCACGGAAATACTCACCGATAGCAGCACCAGCAAATGGTGCATAATATTGCATAGCAGCAGGGTCAGCAGCAGTAGCCGATACAATAATAGTATATGGCAATGCGCCTCGCTCCTTCAAATTCTGAACAAGAGCTGCAACGGTTGACGCTTTCTGTCCGATCGCTACGTAAATACAATATACAGGCTTGCCCTGCTCATAGAATGACTTCTGATTGATGATCGTATCAATAGCAATGGCTGTTTTACCCGTCTGACGGTCACCAATGATAAGCTCACGCTGACCACGACCAATAGGGATCATTGAGTCAACGGCCTTGATACCTGTCTGCAAAGGCTGCTTTACTGGCTGACGATATATAACACCAGGTGCTTTACGGTCCAATGGCATTTCAAAAGCGCCAGTAAGGTCAATATCGCCCTTACCATCAATCGCCTGACCAATTGGATTGATAACACGACCCAGCATATTGTCATTGACACGAATTGAAGCAATACGCTTTGTACGCTTCACTACCTGTCCCTCCTTAATACCGCTCGTAGGACCAAGAAGGACACAACCAACGTTGTCTTCCTCAAGGTTCATTACGATTGCCATTGTACCGTTTTCGAACTCAAGCAACTCGTTTGCCTCTGCATTGCGCAGACCGTATATACGAGCCACACCGTCGCTGACGGTCAATACGGTACCTACCTCGTCAAAATCAGCTGTAGTGGAAACACCCTGCAACTGTTCGAGAAGGACCTGTGACACTTCGCTTGGTTTAATTTTATCTGACATTGTTTAGTTAGTTTAATTGTTTGAGAATCTTGTTGAGCTGCGACTTAACGCTCGTATCCATACGATAGGTGTCGTATTCCAATACAAATCCACCTATTATATCTGGATTTACCTCCGTTACAAATTCTACAGCTCCGTTAGTTCTACTCATAACCATCTGCTTCATCTTCTCCTCTACTTCGGGAGCAACGGGAACAGCGGTTATAAGTTTACCGCGGGTGATATTCTTCTGTTGACGGTAAAGAGTTATGTACGAGTTTGCAATAAACTGCATGACACCTTCACGTCCTTCCTTCAGTACAAGTGAAATAAGGCGCTCTGTTATCTCTGTAACGTCATTTCCTGATGCTATCTGCAATAACTGTGCTTTTTTGTCAACAGACATCATCGGATTATCTATGGTGCGACGAAGTTCTGGTACTTTGATATAACTCTCTGCGAGAGTCATCATCTCCTGATATACCAAGTCTTCCTTTTTCGCATCAAGACTGCACTTAAGCAATGCTCGCGCGTATCTTACCGATATTACTCCTAAATCCATAAGCAATTCTAATTAATAATGAACAATTAATAATTGATAACTATTGGATTTGAGTCTTACTTCTCAACAGAAACCTCATCCAGCAGTTTGTCTATTAGTTGCATCTGGGCAGTATTATCGCTCAGATTCTGACGAACCACCTTTTCGGCAATTTGAACAGATAACTCTGCTACCTGTGTGCGAATCTCCCTGATAGCAGCAGCTTTCTCTGCCTCTATCTGAGCCTTAGCATCAGCAAGTAACTTGTTCGCCTGTTCGCGAGCATCGCCCTCAGCCTTTGCAACGATAGCATCGTGAGTCTCCTTAGCCTCCTTGAGAAGAACGGATTGTTTCTCACGTGCCTCCTGCAATAGTGCTTCGCCTTCCTTTTGTATATTGGCGAGACGTTCTGTTGCCTCATGTGCCTTCTGAAGACTACCATCAATGAATGCCTTGCGCTCATTAACCATATTAACAATCACAGGGAATCCAAATTTCCAAAGTATGGCAAGCACACAAAGGAAAACGACAGCCATCCAGAAGAACAGACCAAAATCAGGCGTTATTAATGACATATTGTTGGATAGGATTTAATTTTTACACGAAAAGTGCAAGAATAGAAATAATCAAAGTGAAGAAGGTTGCACCCTCAACAAGAGCAGCAGCAACAATCATAGAAGACTGAAGCTTAGGCTGCATCTCTGGCTGACGTGCCATTGCGTCCATTGCCTGACCACCAATCTTACCAATACCGATACCAGCACCGATAACTGCAAGACCACCACCAATTGTTGCACCGAGAGTACCAAGCTCTGATGCGAGTAAAGCTACTAAACTAATCATAGTTGTAATAATTTAAAGGTTTATAATTTAATAATTCTTTTAATTTTGTTTAACCCTGTCATTCGGAGACAAAGCTATTTTTTCTTATTCGTGATGATGTGCATGTGACATCTCAATATAGATGGCACTAAGCAAGGTAAATACCATTGCTTGTATGTAGCACACAAGAAGTTCAAGGAACATCATGAAGATGCTCATGAGAACACTTACAGGAGTAATGATTCCACCTAATAGGTTGCCCATAAAACCACCAAGACCAAACATGATAAATATCATGCATGAAAGTGATATCGCAATGGCATGACCAGCAAGCATATTTGCAAAAAGTCGCACCATAAGGACAATAGGCTTGATGAAGACACCAAACAACTCTATCACAGGCATAAGTGGAACTGGGCACTTCAGCCATGTAGGTACTTCTGGCCAGAAGATTTCTCTCCAATAATGACCATTTCCTGTCACATTGGTAACAAGGAATGTACACAACGCCAGAAAGGCTGTAACTGCTATATTACCCGTAATATTACCACCGCCAGGAGGGAATGGCATAACACCCATCAAATTCGCAAAGAAGATGAAGAAGAAGCAAGTAAGCAGATAAGGAGCATACTTGTCAGCCTTATCACCCAAAGTAGATTTGATAAGGTCGTTATATACAGACATTATCAACATGTGCATCATACCTGTAAATCCACTTGGAGCTGGATCGTCAACTTTGTGCTTCTTACACCAACGAGCCGGAATGAGGATGCACAACAACAAGATAATAGCGTCAATAAAAAGTATGCAAACTTGCTTTGTAATTGATATATCAAAACATACAGGCTGCAATTCATCACCTACTTTTTCTACTATCTTACCTTTTTCATCCTCAGCACCCTGAATATAGAATCCGTCAGGACCTTCGCGCAAAAGCTCTGCATTAGGTTCATGTTCAAACTGTGATGTACAATAAACATGAAAACCACTGTTCTGACTGTAGAATATCATCGGCAGATGGATGATAACAGGCTCACCGCCTAAGTCAGTGACGTGCCACTGGTATGCATCCTGTACATGTCCGAACAATATCTCCTTCAAACTTATACCACCTTCTTCCTCATTCTCGGAATGTTCAGCGGCAAAAGCAACATTTGCTGTGAAGGTTACAGCCAGCATGAGCAATATGGTTCTGAGATATTTCATTATAGAAAATGTTTACATTAATTATTTTTTATTGCAGGAATAATAGAAGTATCCCGTATCAAATAAAAGAAACAGAAAATATGTTGGAGCAAAGATTACGGTAAATATCTTAACCTGTTCAATGTCAGAGCGTAATGCGTATATACTTACAGCAAATATTATGACAGATAACAACAAGCGTATTATCGTTGTTGCAAAGAACAATTTGGTGCGTTGCTCTATCGTTGCAAGGTTCCAAAGCTTTATTGAACCAACAGTGACGCCTGTCATTATTGCAGTCGATATTATAATCAGAGTGCTCAACATTTTCCTTTATTCTCTTTCAATACAGAGACTTATATTATTCTTCAGTACCTCTACAAAACCACCAGCAATTTCTATCTGCGTGCGTCCATCCTTTGTTTCATAGAGGACAACGCCTTTTTGCAATGCAGAAATAATAGGTGCGTGGTTATTAAGGATTTCAAACTCACCTTGTACACCTGGTACTTTTACGAGAGTTGTCTCGCCTTCGTAGAGAACTTTCTCCGGTGAAACTATCTTTAATTTCAACATAGGAAACCTCCTTCCTATTAAGAATTAGCCTGAGCCATGAGTTTCTTACCCTTCTCAATAGCCTGCTCAATAGTACCCACATTAAGGAATGCCTGTTCTGGCAGGTCATCAAGTTCACCATCAAGAATCATATTGAATCCCTTGATCGTATCTTCAATGCTTACCATCTCACCCTTAACACCTGTGAACTGTTCTGCCACGGTGAATGGCTGAGAAAGGAATCTTTGTACACGACGAGCACGATTTACTGTAAGTTTATCTTCATCAGAAAGCTCATCCATACCAAGAATAGCAATAATATCCTGCAATTCCTTATACTTCTGAAGTATCTGTTTTACACGTTGAGCGCATTCGTAATGTTCTTTTCCTACAACAAGAGGATCAAGGATACGCGATGTAGATCCCAAAGGATCAACAGCAGGATAAATACCAAGCTGTGCAATGTTACGAGAAAGCTCAGTAGTTGCATCCAAGTGTGTAAATGTTGTCGCAGGAGCAGGGTCCGTCAAGTCATCGGCAGGTACGTAAACAGCCTGTACAGATGTAATGGAACCAGTCTTTGTTGATGTGATTCTTTCCTGCATACCGCCCATCTCACTCGCCAAGGTAGGCTGATAACCTACAGCAGATGGCATACGACCAAGAAGAGCAGAAACCTCAGAACCTGCCTGAGTGAAACGGAAGATATTATCAATAAAGAACAATATATCACCACCCTGGTCGCGGAATTCTTCAGCAACTGTAAGACCAGAAAGCGCAACAGAAGCACGCGCACCTGGTGGCTCATTCATCTGACCATAGACAAGTGTAGCCTGCGACTTCTTAAGCTCCTCAGGATCAACAAGTGAGAGGTCCCACTTACCTTCCTCCATAGCTTCCTTGAACTTATCACCATATTTAATAACGCCAGACTCTATCATCTCGCGAATAAGATCATTACCCTCACGAGTACGCTCTCCGACACCTGCAAACACAGAGAAACCGTTATGTCCTTTAGCAATATTATTGATAAGTTCCATGATAAGCACGGTCTTACCTACACCAGCACCACCGAACAAACCAATCTTACCACCTTTAAGATATGGCTCAAGAAGGTCAATAACCTTAATACCCGTTGCGAGCATTTCCTTAGATGTAGAGAGTTCTTCATACTTTGGTGGTTCACGGTGTATAGGATATGAATTCTCCATTCCTAATTGCTTCATGCCGTCAATAGGCTGACCGATAACGTTAAGCATACGGCCTTTAATTTGTTCGCCTGAAGGCATACTGATAGGAGCACCCTGTGGTACAGCCTCTAGTCCACGCTGCAAGCCATCTGTATTATCCATAGCAACCGTGCGGACGGTATCCTCACCAATATGCTGCTGAACCTCAAGGACGAGATCACGTCCGTCAGAGCGCTTTACTACAAGGGCATCGTGAATTTTAGGTAACACCTTCTCTGCCTCAAGTCCTTTTGTATCAAAAAATACATCAACAACAGGACCGATAATCTGAGAAATGCGTCCAGTAATCTGTGACATAATAATAGTATTTTTAAAGTTAATCGTATTCGTTCAGGTGTTTTGCTGAACATTTGGATTTGACAATTATCAACAAAACATGTTGCAAATTTAGCAAAAATTTTGGAATCAACAAATTTTTTTTACAAAAATATTAAAATTGTCATATTTTTTTTGCACATTAGAATAATTATTTCTAACTTTGCCATCACTAATAGATTTCGCGTTATTTTTTATCTTCTTATAGCGAAATCGCCGTGGGTCGGCACGTCCTGTGCTGACCCCTTTTTGTATTTTGTAAGCTACGAATAATCATACCACAAACCAAAAATTACAATATTTTCTTTGTCATATACAATATTATTTGTAACTTTGCAACAACATCAAACCTGAATCAATGAATAACTTTACAAAATGGGTAGCATGCTGGGGCAATGCCACATCTATCACCGACAGAAAAGAATGTGTTTATTCTAAGAACATCACATTACGATATCCTATTCTCATGTGTTTTTCTGGAAACAAACTCCGTTTCCGATTTTCTAATCTCACAGGCACTGAAGACATAACCATAAGCAAGGTTTGCATAGCACTTCAGAATAAAGAAAGTTACTGTCCTACTCCAATAACTTTCAACAACGAAAGGAATGTAACTATCACTCCTGGCACAGAGATAACGAGTGACGAGATACCTTTTAATGTTAAACGCGGTGACACTATTGATGTCAGTATTTATCTTGGAGAATGCACCCAAATGAATGCTGGCACACTCATCACAGGCCCATTATCCAAAGGACAATACAGCTATGGCGATTTCGCCGAAGAAAAGGATTTGCCACTAAATCTTACAAGAAACACAAATTGGTTCTACTTCCTAAATACTATTGATGTATTCACGGAAGAGCGCAATCATGCTATAATTTGCTATGGAGATTCAATAACAGCCCAGAGTTGGCCTGACTATTTGACATTGCGCTGCATGAACGAAGGCATAACGGACACTTCAATAATCAGAAGAGCCGTTAGTGGAACACGTATATTGCGTCAATATGATTGTATAACGTATCAGGCATACGGTCTTAAAGGAGCCACACGGTTCCCGATTGAGTCCAATGTCGCAGGTGCTTCTGCTGTAATCATCCAGCATGGTATCAATGACATTATTCATCCTGTTGGTACAGACGTGAACATATTCCGACCATGGAGCGATATGCCCACATGTAAAGAAATGCAAAAGGGCATGGAAGAGTTATACATCTCACACGCAAGAGAACTTGGACTAAAAGTATATGCCGGCACGCTATTGCCAATTCTTGGATGGAGAACATATACCGACGAGCGAGACAATATGCGAAAAGAATTCAATGACTGGCTAAGACACTCCAATCTGTTTGATGGATGTATAGACTTTGATGCAGCAGTTCGAGACAAAGACGATTACCGTGCCTTTGCACCAGGCTTTGACTCCGGTGACCATCTTCACCCAAGCGAAAAAGCATATGCCGCCATGGCAGCCTGTGTTACTCTACCACTACCTTAACACGGGAGATTCTTCGTTCCTCTTTGTTTAATATCTCAAGAGACAAATTCTTATACTTGAAACATTCATGTATGCTTGGAAAATCGCCTTTCAGTTCAAGCAACAGCCCTGCAAGTGTGTCAGCATCAATGTTATCATCAAAGAATTCATCATCAAGCCCTATGATTCTGCTGAAATCAACTAGTTTAGTCTTTCCTTCAAAGACATAACTATTGTATGCCATCTTAGTATATTGCATTTCCTCCTCATCATATTCATCGCTAATCTCGCCCACTATTTCTTCAAGAATATCTTCAAGTGTAACGATGCCGCTTGTTCCACCGAACTCATCAACGACAATAGCTATATGTACTTTGTTCGTTTGGAATTCTGTAAGCAAATCATCAATTTTCTTTGTCTCTGGAACGAAATAAGCTGGACGTATCAAAGACTGCCAACGGAAGTTTGTCGGTTTGCCAATATGCGGTAGCAAATCTTTTATATACAGCACTCCACGTACATTATCTTCATTTTCTTGATAAACAGGGATACGACTGTAGTTATTATCAACAATACACTTTACAACATCCTCAAAACTCGTATTTATATCAATATCAACGATATCTTGCCTGCTTGTCATTATTTCACGCACCATTTCATCGCTGAATCGGATAATACCCTGAAGCATTTCTTTCTCTTCACGTATCTCCTCCTTGTCTGTCATCTCCAGAGCCTGTTCCAATTCGTCCACACTCAGCACATGATTCTTCCTCTGAGCGAATTTTTCTGCAATAATTCCCGAACCCAACAAAAGAGTTCCCAATGGCCAAAATATCTGTCGTGCAAGCAAAACTCCGTTAACTACTTTTCTGCAAAAAGCAATTGGCGAAATGCGTGAATACACTTTAGGAATTATTTCGCCAAACAAAAGTAATAAGAAAGTGAGAAGAACCGTTATACATAGAAACTGAAGCCAATATGCGTTACCAAAATCTACCACTGTTGCAAAAACATAATTAAGCAACATGATTATAGTAACATTTATAAAATTATTTGTTATAAGAATCGTTGCCAGCGTTCGCTCGGAATCCTCCCTTAACATAAGAATCTTTTTATCCCTTTCCTTTCCTTCATCAAGGTCAGATAACTCTTTTGGAGACAAACTAAAAAAGGCTATCTCCGATCCACTGGCAAGACCAGACATAACCAACAATATAGCCGCTACTAACAGACAAACTATAACAGACATTGAAACAGGCATATAATGCACCTGTTCAAATATGGATATAAGACTCGACGATTCCAATTTTTACTTCTTTATTTTTTTTTACATTTAGAAAGGGAGAACACCATTGTCAGGCATAGGTTCCTCAGTTTGTTTGTTTCCTGTTTCATTTGTTCCAGGGTTTGCAGATGTTTGCGATGATGCCTGAGTGCGAGGAGTCAACATTTCCAAATTCTCCACGATAACTTCCGTTATACTACGTTGCACACCTCTTTTATCATCATACTGCCTGTATTGAATACGACCATCCACATACAGTTTATCTCCTTTGTGGACATACTGCTCTACGACCTTTGCAAGACGTCTATAGAATACAAGATTATGCCAATCCGTTCTATCAGGCACACGTGTACCATTCTGTAACACATACCCCTTCTCCGTTGTTGCCAATCTTACTGTAGCAACAGCCTGGTCTGCTTCGTAGTATCTCACATCAGGGTCAGCACCTACGTTACCTATCAGCATTACTCTATTCATATTCTGATACCTTTTAAAAATATCAAATTCAATTATTTACACTTTCCCAAATAAGAATATTTAAAATTCTTACCTTTTATAGAAGGAAATTGCGAACGACTATCTACTCTTTGTTTTAGATGGTTTGTTATACGTTCGTAGCAATCCTTTGGCGATTTTGCTTTGCATCGTGCTGTAAATGTAGTATCCCTATATTCACATTTTCCCAAATGGTTTATAACAACACGTTTGAAGTCAAGTGTTCCTTCGTACCATCCTTCATGCTCCTCTGTCAGTCGCATCATCTCATTGTTTTTCGCTTCATTCTCTTGAACGCTTCTCAAAGCCTTCTTTTCTTTGAAGTCCTGAAGTGTTTGAGCTTCCGTCTTTATAGCAATGAAATAAACACGAGGACGTACGCGACAACGTTTTGGGAAATTATTCTCGCCATCCTGAAACCACTCATTAATCTCCGCAACAAGTGAATCCGTAATATCAATTTCCTGCAACGAAGCAAGAAACTCTACAGCCTCTTCAACACTGTACACCAGTGTTTCATTATCAAAATATCGTAAGTAAATATTCATCCTTCAGAAAATAAAATTGAAGAAATAACTTGTGTTATTCAAAAGAATTAAAAATAAAATAGGAGAATTTTGCTTTTAGGGTATAAATAAACAAGAACGCATAAAGCAGAGCGGAAAACGGGACTCGGACCCGCGACCCCAACCTTGGCAAGGTTGTGCTCTACCAACTGAGCTATTTCCGCAAAATAAGTGAAGAGGAGGAGACTCGAACTCCCACGTCACAATTGACACTACCCCCTCAAAGTAGCGCGTCTACCAATTCCGCCACCTCTCCGACATTATTTTACTTCTCAAGAAATAACTTAGGTACATTACCTTGGTGCCCAGAACAGGACTCGAACCTGCACGCCTCGCGGCACACGCACCTGAAACGTGCGCGTCTACCAATTCCGCCACCTGGGCAAAATGTCTTTTCAAGAACTGCCATCAAAATAAAAATGCGATGACAATGTTATTTCTTGCGTTCCAATAAAGTGAGCGGAAAACGGGACTCGGACCCGCGACCCCAACCTTGGCAAGGTTGTGCTCTACCAACTGAGCTATTTCCGCATTTCAAACCTTAAAAGAGCTTTTCGAGTACTCTAAAAAGGTGCATTTCCCTAAATGCGATGCAAAGGTACGATGTTTTTCTGAACCATGCAAGAGTTTTGATGTTTTTTTTGCACAAAAACCACAAAAACTTACGTTTAGTTGATTTATATCAATCATACAGTGTGTTAATGCAGTCCATTTGCAAAAGAAATAGCATCCATACGTTTTTTTCCGTTTGGTTGAACAGTCTTAAGTTCAAGGAGACAATCAGAACAAGCAACAAAAACCGCTTTCTTCTCCTTTATCAACGTACCAGCCACGATATCATTAGTAGGACGTTCCGTCAGTGCCGACTGATAGACTTTCAATTCCATTTGGGTACCATCAGGTAAAACAACCTCACCCCATGAACCAGGGATAGGACAAAGACCGCGAATAAAGTCATATACTCTCTTTACGGGTTGAGTCCAATCAATCTTACAAGTATCTTTAAAAATCTTTGGAGCAGGATGTAATTCTGTACCCACTTCAATCATTTCTTCCTGCGGGAGAGTCTCCACGCTACCCTCCCCTTCGATGATTCGCTCTATTGTTTCAACAGCAGTCTGAGCACCAAGCTCCATCAATCCATCATAAACATACTCCACATCAGCCTCAAGTGGAATTTCAAACGAGCGTTGCATGATAACACGACCAGTGTCTATGTCATGATCAAGGAAGAAAGTAGTGACACCTGTCCGTGTCTCGCCATTTATTATAGCCCAATTTATTGGAGCCGCACCACGATATTGAGGCAGCAATGCAGCATGAACATTGAAAGTTCCATACTTTGGCATAGCCCAAACCACTTCTGGCAACATACGGAATGCGACGACGACCTGAAGATCAGCTTTGTAAGAGCGTAATTCCGCGAGGAATTCTTCATCCTTCATCTTCACTGGCTGCAAAACAGGAATATCATGCTCTTGCGCATACACCTTAACCTCTGGTGAACGCAGAACAGATCCATGTCTGCCTACTGGTTTGTCTGGCTGTGTTACAACAGCTACAACATTATATCCTCCTTCCACAAGAGCCTTCAAAGTACCAACGGCAAACTCCGGTGTACCCATAAACACAATTCTCAAGTCCTCTTTCCTCATGTCCTATATATATAAATAAGGTGTAAATGATATAATTACAAAAACTAGTTTTGCGACTGCAAAGTTAATAAAAATATATGACAAAGCAAAACAAATGTGTCACTCATATAGAAATACAAACAAAAACGCTCTTTTACCCAAAGTACCGCACCACAACACAAAAACGTCTCATATACAGAAAAATAACTTTTGTAACAGTCTAAATATCAACAATATAAAAGGGGCTCTGTAATCGTGCAACAATTACACAGTAATCGTTGCACGATTACACGGTAAAAGTTACACGATTACCGTGTAAAAGTTATACGATTACAACACCCCCATAAAACATATAAAAAATATAGGCAAAAACATTTGGTCACATCAAAAAAAAGTAGTAACTTTGCACCGCCGTTACGAGTTAACGGTTTAATTCACATCTATTAAACAAAAAAACAAAACTAAAAACAAATGGCAACAAAGATCAGATTGCAGCGCGGCGGTCGTAAGAGCTACGCTTTCTACAGCATCGTTATCGCTGACGCAAGAGCACCACGTGATGGTAAGTTTACTGAGAAGATTGGTACTTATAACCCTAACACCAATCCTGCCACAGTAGATCTGAATTTCGAGCGTGCATTGTACTGGGTTGAGTGTGGCGCACAGCCAACAGACACCGTACGTAACATCCTCTCTAACGAAGGCGTTATGCTCATGAAGCACCTCAAGGGTGGCGTGAAGAAGGGCGCATTCGACGAGGCTACTGCACAGGCTAAGTTCGAGGCTTGGAAGCAGGCTAAGGTATCTGGCATTGAAGCTTTCAAGGCTAAGAACGCTGACGCTAAGAAGGCTGCTGCTAAGGCTGCCCTCGAAGCAGAGAAGAAGGTCAACGAGTCTATCGCTCAGAAGATTGCAGAGAAGAAGGCTGCCGCTGCAGCTGCTGCAGCTGAAGCAGAAGCACCTGCTGAAGAGGCAGAGGCACCTGCAGAGGAGGCTTAATCCTTCTTATTTCTTTAAAGAAAAAGACAAGGAGATGTGCAAGGCGCTAAGCCAAGGCGCATCTCCTTTTTTTTTATTATCAAAAGAATCATCACAAGAAGATATCATGGCTCGAATACCACTCATAGTACAAGGTGTAACGGACATCACTGCATCACACGAAGCATCACTTCTCATTCTGACAGACGAGGAAGAGAAGAGACAGTTGACTGTTGTATGTGGTCCAACTACACGTCACGAGATATCCGTACGACGAGGAAAGTACGTTGGCAGTCCTGAGCAGAGGAAAAACGTTATTGAAGCTTTGCAATATTGTATGCCAGAAGCACTTAGCGCCATGATAAAATACCTGACAGACATACAACTATGTGTTGTCATCGTAAACATTTTTGATGGACAATATCGTGCGATTCTTGAAGACGAACGAACAGGAACTGCGTTCCCTATACGTGTAAGCGATGGAGCACTATTGTCATACGCTGATCCACATATACCACTTTATATAGAGGAATCACTATGGCGACGACAAAGTGTTGAATATGGTGGAGAGAATGCAAAAGGTGTTGCTATGCCGCTAAACACTCTTTCCACTAATATGCTTCGACAAGCTATGCAGAAATGTATAGACCAAGAAGAATACGAAATGGCTCAACGTTTGAAAGAAGAGTTGGATAGAAGAGAGGGTTAGAGTTTAGAGAATATAAATAACGAGACTATGAAGGAAGAAAGATTTTTCTATGTTCCAACTGCAACAGTGGAATCTCAACTACCGCAAGATGAAGCAGTACATGCTACAAGGGTGCTGCGTCTTCAGGCTGGCGACAATATTTTCCTGATGGATGGTGAAGGTACATTCTACAAAGCAGAGGTAACCATGGCATCAAACAAGCGCTGCTCATACACCATCATAGAACAAATGCCACAACTTCGCCCATGGAAAGGACGACTGCACCTTGCCATGGCTCCAACGAAAATGATGGACAGAGTAGAATGGATGGCAGAGAAGGTGACAGAAGTAGGACTTGACGAACTGTCTTTCCTTGAATGCCAGTTTTCTGAACGCCGTCAAATACGTACAGACCGTATAGAAAAGATTGTTGTGGCTGCAATGAAACAAAGCAGAAAGGCATGGAAACCAAAAGTAAATGAACTTTGTTCCTTTAAAACTTTCGTTCAACAACCACGAAAAGGTAGAAAATTTATATGCCACTGCTATGATGAAGTAGAGCGCATTGACCTTTTTGAAGTATTACAATCAAAACATTCCGACGAGGAAATAACAATTCTAATTGGACCCGAAGGCGACTTTTCCATCGAAGAGGTTCGCTTTGCTATGGAAAACGGCTTTCAATCCGTATCACTCGGAACATCACGACTACGTACAGAAACAGCGTGTATTGATGCAGTCATAATATCACAACTCAATCTACGATGAAAAGAATTCTTACATACACATTATTTTTTATCGCTATGCTACTATCATCTTGTAGCAAGCGTAACTATACCAATGCCATTCCATCAAACAGCGTGGCATTGATAACTGTAAACGCAATGGATTTTGTCAATGGCAATTCTCCATTCTCGCATATCGTAACACCTTTTGTCAGTGATGACAAGAAGGAGTTAAAGGGCATAGACCTGACAAAGAATATATATATCTTTGAGACAGCAGATGGTATGATAGGTTTTTGTGCACCAATATCTGATGCTTATGAGCTTGAATCATTCCTGAAAAGAATGAAGGAATTAAAAGCCGTTAGCGATTTTTCAGATATAGACGATGTTACATTCTGCACTATATCTGACTCTTGGTTGATAGGCTTTGACAATGACATGCTTCTTGCAATGGGACCAATAACAGGCAATGATGCAAAGAAGAGCATGAAACATCGTATGGTGAAGATGATGAATCAAGAAGAGGAAGATGGAATAACAAAATCACAACTGTGGCAACACTCTGAAGAGGTAAAATCACCAATGCGCCTTGTGGCTCAGGCAAGTGCACTGCCCGAGCAGATTATAGCATCAATGATGATTGGGGCGCCAAAGGGAACTGACCCAGCAGACGTTCTCATCGAAGCATCCATGGAATATAAAGATAATACCCTATATCTTAATGGTTCTGCTTGTTCGTACAACACAAATGTGAAGCAAGCCATGAAGAAAGTTGAGGAATGCTACAAACCAATAACTTTCAATTGGGAAAAGATGCTTTCTGACAGTACACTCATCGGTGTTTTCACCAATGTCAACGGCAAGGATTTTGTAGAACATTTGCAAACGAACAAGGCATTAAATACAATGCTTATGGGATGTAGCGCTTACGATAGAATACGTGATAACAATGGTGATCTTGCTATACTCCTAACGCCAAAGGACATGACATCACTTGAAGAAAATGTAACATGCCGTGTAGTGAATATCGCTAAGGGGAACGTAAAGAACAAAGAATGTTTCATAGTAGCCATTAATCTTGGAGCCATAAAAGGTCCTGTAAAAAACGTAATGTCGCCATTCCTTGGCAAAATTAATCGTATCGTCTATAGAATAAACAAATAATGCAAAAAATAACATTCGATAATGTCACGCCTAAGGTTTTTCAGGGACAAGGCAATTTAAATTCAGAGATATGGCAAACAGAAGCAGTCTTTGAAAAAGGCAGATTATACCTTGTAGAAGCTGAGTCTGGCAAAGGAAAGAGTACGTTCTGCAGTTATATACTTGGATATCGTAATGACTATAGCGGTAATATTCTTTTCGATAATGAAAACACATTGCATTACAAAGCCAACAAATGGGCAGAGATACGCAGCAGGCACGTTAGCCACCTGTTCCAGGAACTACGTTTATTCCCAGAACTGACAGCAATGGAGAACGTTATGATAAAGAACCAGCTAACATCACATCTGGATGAGAAAACCGTTCTTTCATGGTTTGAGCGTTTAGGCATACCCGAGAAAGTAAACCAGAAGATCGGTAAGATGTCATTCGGACAACAGCAGCGTGTAGCAATGATGCGAGCATTAGCACAACCTTTTGACATTCTTCTCGCTGACGAGCCTATAAGCCATCTTGACGACCGTAACTCCAAAATCATGGCGGAAATCATGATGGAAGAGGCAAACAAACAAAATGCCTGCGTCATCGTAACCTCCATAGGTAAACACATGGATATGGCGTACGACAAGGTATTTAAACTCTAAACAAATCGGTAACCTGAAAATCAGATAATTCGAATTTTTCCATCATGAGACTTCTCTGGAAATTACTTAGACAACATATAAGCATAAGCCAATTTAGCGGATTTCTGTTCGCTAACCTCTTTGGCATGATTATCGTCCTTGCAGGATATCAATTCTACAATGATGTATTACCCGTCTTCACCTCTGGCGATTCGTTTATGAAAGCTAACTACCTAATGGTAACGAAACGTATCGGCACAGGCAATACCCTATCTGGACGCATATCTACATTCTCAGGAAAAGAAATGGCAGAACTGCAAAATCAAAGTTTTGTCAATAAATTAGGAGGTTTTACTTCTACCAACTACAAGACCAACGCACGCATGGGTATCAATGGCCAACAGATTCTTAATACCGAGATGTATTTTGAAAGTGTGCCAGATGAATTTGTAGATATAGACAAGACAGTATGGCATTACGAAGAAGGTAGCGAGATAATACCTATCATCATGCCTCGTACTTATATCAACATGTATAACTTTGGCTTTGCCCATAGCCATTCCCTACCACAGATATCCGAAGGTCTCATGGGAATGATAGATCTTTACATCCTTGCTCGTGGCAATGGCAATGAACAAGAGTTTCATGGCAAGGTAGTAGCATTTTCAAGTTCCATCAACTCCATACTGGTACCACAAGCATTCATGGATTGGAGCAACAATAAGTTTGCACCAGATGACAGCACACAACCTACAAGACTACTTATGGAGGTTACTAATCCAGCTGATGAAAAGGTTACTACTTATCTTGACAAACAGGGCTACGAGATAGAAAGCGACAAACTGGAAGCAGAGAAAACAACATATTTCCTTCGACTAATAGTAAGCATCGTAATGTGCATTGGTATCATTATTAGTGTTTTGAGTTTCTACATACTTATGCTAAGCATATACTTGCTAGTGCAGAAGAATACTAAAAAACTTCAGAATCTTCTACTTATTGGCTATCGTACAAATAGAGTAGCATTACCATATCAGCTACTTACAGCAGGACTAAACCTTGCCGTATTATTGATTGCCATTATTACAGTTTTCCTATTACGTAATTATTACATATCAATAATACAGGCATTATATCCTGAAGCCGGCAATGGTACCATGCTTCACACGATATTATTGGGGTCAGCTCTCTTCGTTATCGTTACATGCCTTAATGCTTGTATCATCCGAAATAAGATAAGCAAACTATAATGCGTAGTCTAGAACTTCTCTCTCCTGCCAAGAATCTGGTTTGTGGCATAGAAGCCATAAATCATGGTGCTGACGCCGTTTATATCGGTGCCAGCCGTTTTGGTGCAAGAGCAGCGGCGGGCAACAGTATTGAAGATATAGAACAATTGTGCCGATATGCTCATCCTTTTGGAGTAAAGGTGTACGTAACACTTAACACAATTATCTTCGATGAGGAATTAGAGGATACCATCAAGCTTGCAAAGCAGTTACAAGATATTGATGTTGATGCAATTCTCGTGCAGGACATGGGATTGTATTCCTCTCTCAAGGATTCAGGTATTGCACTTCATGCAAGCACTCAAACTGACAACCGCACCATAGAAAAAGTCCAATGGCTATCATCATTAGGTTTCAAGCGCGTGGTATTGGCTCGTGAGTTATCCATAAAAGAAATAGAATCAATACACAGAGCTGTTCCTGATGTAGAATTGGAAGTTTTCGTGCATGGTGCCTTGTGCGTCAGTTACTCAGGACAATGTTACGCTTCACAATACTGTTTCAACCGTTCTGCCAATAGAGGAGAATGCGCACAATTTTGCCGTATGCCTTTTACGTTACGTGATGCCAATGGAAATATCATAGAAGATTCTTTACACCTTCTTTCACTCAAAGACATGGCTCAATTAGACAACCTTGAGCGATTAACAGAAGCAGGAGCTACAAGTTTTAAGATTGAGGGAAGGCTTAAAGATGTGGACTATGTTAAAAATATAACAGCAGCCTACAGCGAGCGCCTTAACGAGATATGTCACAAGCATCCAGGAAAATATCGCAGAGCTTCAATGGGCAGATGCGTATATTCCTTCAATCCTGACATACGAAAAAGTTTCAATCGTGGCTTTACACAATACTTTGCCAATCTCGTGATAACAGAACATGGACGAAAGGGAACAGAAGAACTTGTATCTTTTGACACCCCTAAATCCATAGGCGAAGCAGTAGGAAGGGTAAAAGAGATAAGAGGACATTCTTTTAACGTTGCCTCTACAGCTGCTTTCTGCAATGGCGATGGTCTTTGTTTCTTTGACAGCAATCGTAAACTGATTGGTTTTCGTGTAAACCGAGCAGAGGGTAATAGACTTTTTCCTCTCTCTATGCCGCGAGAACTTAAACCAGGAACAATGCTATATCGCAACATGGATCATGCATTTCAAACACTATTGTCTAAGCCTTCCGCAGAAAGGAAAGTAGCAATTGCAATGACATTATCCATAGATTATACGGTCCTTTCGCTGACAATAGTAAACGAACATGGCATAAGTATCACTTCGTCAATAGCCTATGAATACCAAGAGGCACAAAAGCCACAGGACGAAAATATTCACAGGCAGCTAACAAAATTGGGCGGAACCATTTATTCCTGCAATTCACTAAAGATTAAGAGCAACGTTAAACAGCCTTTCATACAGAGCAGTCTGCTGGCGACACTTCGCAGGCAGGCTATAGATACACTGATTGGATATAAATCACCCGTAGAAAAAGAAATCTATACAGACGTCAAGAAAACCTCCGATAGATCTTTAATACCTTCATATCCGTTTACTTATCTTTACAATGCTTCAAATGAAAAGGCTATAGATTTCTATAAAAAGAACAATGTAGAAGACACGACATCTTTTGAAACGCAACACATAGCAACAACAAAAATGCTCATGCAATGCCGATATTGCTTAAGAGCAGAAATGGGATATTGCACGAAGAATGGTCGTAAAGCACCATGGAAGGAACCACTTACAATATCACTCGATGACGGAAAGACCTTCACACTAAAGTTCAACTGCAGTAAATGTCAAATGGAGATATTCGCATGAAAAAGTTAATACACATTATATATATATATACAGTAATAATATCCTTGGCCTCTTGTTATAACGATAGGAGATCAGAGCCTGACGTTCATGATGCATTGACTGAACAGGACAGCATCATCCATAATGACTCTCTTTCGTTTTATTCCTCACACCATTACGGAGTGGGATATAACTTCATAGTGCATGATGACTCTTTGCAGCTCATTGCTCAACAACCAGAGGAGCATGTTTCGCAACTTGTCACTGACACATTTACCGTTGAGCATAACAAACACCTTGCCGTAACAGATATTCGCATTATCCCACAAGACAGTATTGATTCAGTTTGGGTGCAGCTGATAGCAGAAACAGGCTATACAGGTTGGATTCATGAAACGGAATTATTACCCGCAGTAACACCTACAGATCCTATATCACAGTTTATCATGTTCTTCTCTGACATGCATCTGCTTATAGCACTTGTTATACTTGCCGTAATCGGTTCTCTATACATAATGCGAAAGATAAATAAACACAATGCTCCGATGGTGCATTTCCGTGATATACCTTCTTTCTACCCTACCCTTTTATGTATCACCGTAGCAGCATCAGCAACTTTCTATGCATCATTGCAGATGTTTGGCGCTGACACATGGAGACATTTCTATTATCATCCTTCACTAAATCCATTTCTCATGCCACCTATATTGAGTATTTTCATTTCCAGCGTATGGGCAATGCTTATCATCGGTATTGCTGCTGTAGAAGATACACGTCACCATCTTTCTTTTGAAGACGCAATACTATACCTTTGTGGATTAGTTGGACTTTGTTCTGTACTGTATATAATCTTCTCGATAAGTACTTTATATTATATTGGTTACCCAATGCTTGTAGCCTATTGTTGGTTTGCAGTAACACGCTACATGCGCCATTCACAGCTTCGTTACATCTGTGGAAGTTGTGGAAAACAAATCCGCACAAAGGGTAAGTGTCCTCATTGCGGAGTAGTAAACTATTGCCTTGTTTTTGCTATTGGTATAACAGCATTGCTTAGTAGCTGTGCCGCAGAAGACCCTACACCAACAGAGCCACAGAAACGTACTATCATTGCATATCTTACAGGTGATAATAATATCAGTTACGCATTAAAAAAAGATTTGAACGAGATGGTTGTAGGTTCAGCAAATCTTGATACCAAATATAATCTCGTTGTTTTTGCGGATTTTTCTGATGAAAAACCTTACATAGCAAAACTCGCTAACGGAAAATTAGAAAAGGTACGTTCCTATGATAACGATTTCTACAGCACGTCACCTGATAGCATGCTAAGCGTCTATCAATGGATAATAAATAATTTCCCTGCAGAGGAGTATGCAACAATAATAGGCGGTCATGGTTCTGGTTCCATAATGGCAAAGGACAGCATTGCTTCCAAACTTATTTCACTTAACGCATATTTCTATGATTATCAAGGCGAGGATCCAAAGATTAAAACAAGAACATACATGAACATTCCATCCATGGCAAAGGTTTTCAGCCATTTACCAAAGATGTCTTTCATATTCTTTGACTGTTGTTGCATGCAGAATCTTGAGGTGGCTTACGAACTACGCAAGGCAACAGACTATATAATATCACCTGTTGGAGAAACACCTGAAGATGGCGCACCTTACAAGGAGATTGTGCCATTGCTATCATACAACAAAGACGTTATCGGAGATTCTATAATAAAGCACTACATAATTAAAGGTAGAGCAAGTTACGAAGGGACATACATCTCCACCGTACGTACAAGCGAGATAGAGACCCTTATGGTATCAATAAAGAATGCGCTTGCCTCCCTGAACACTTACACAGAAGGAAGGCTTACACCGAAATTAAACGGATGCGTGTATTATTATAACACAAACTATGACTATAGCCCACTTGGCTCCGTCGTACCAGGACTCTTTGACATTAAAAGCGTCATGACAAAGAACGAAATTCCTGCCGATGCCATGACACAGTTACAAAATGCTCTAGACAAGGCTGTAGTATGCAAATACCCTACGGACTTCACTAACTTTAAAAACTTCAGTGCTATCAATGTCAATAAAAAAGATCATTTCTACACTGTTGATAAAAACAATTACTGCGGCATGAGCATGATGATTCCTATGGACTACACAGATTACCCAGACATTGCACCACAGAACACACTGATGCATAAACTTTCTGCCATTCACGCACTGGGATGGAAAGAATTTGGTTGGTAAACCACTGACACATAGACATACATAACGTGCCAATATTGTCACAATGACAGTATTGGCACGTTTTTCGTTTTATCAAAGGCAACATAAAACAACATACAAATAAATATAAAGACTATGAACATTCAACCATTAGCAGACCGCGTGCTTATTAAGCCAGCACCGGCAGAAGAAAAGATTGGTGGCATCATCATCCCTGATACAGCCAAGGAAAAGCCATTGAAGGGCGAAGTTGTTGCTACAGGTAACGGTACTAAGGACGAAGAAATGATCCTAAAGGCAGGTGACAACGTGCTCTACGGAAAGTATTCTGGAACAGAAATAGAATTCGAAGGTGAGAAATATCTCATGATGCGTCAGTCTGATGTACTTGCAATCGTAAAGTAATTTATCTAACCAATAAAAAGAAGAACTATGTCTAAAGAAATAAAATTCAACACCGATGCACGCGAATCACTCAAGCGTGGCGTTGACCAGTTAGCAAATGCTGTAAAGGTTACACTCGGTCCAAAGGGACGTAACGTCGTTATTGAGAAGAAGTTCGGTGCACCACAGATAACAAAAGACGGTGTTACTGTAGCAAAGGAAATAGAGTTAGAAGATAAGTTTGAGAACACTGGCGCCCAGTTGGTAAAGTCTGTAGCTTCAAAGACTGGTGATGATGCAGGTGATGGTACAACAACAGCAACAATTCTTACTCAGGCTATCGTAACAGAAGGACTGAAGAATGTTACAGCTGGTGCAAATCCAATGGACTTGAAGCGTGGTATTGACAAGGCTGTTAATGCCGTCGTAGATTATATCAAGGCAAACGCAGAGCTCGTAGGCGACAATTATGACAAGATAGAACAGGTTGCAACTGTATCTGCAAATAACGACCCTGAGATTGGAAAGCTTCTTGCTGACGCTATGCGCAAGGTATCAAAAGATGGTGTCATCACAATCGAGGAGTCAAAGAGCCGCGATACAAACATCGGAGTTGTTGAGGGCATGCAGTTTGATCGTGGTTACCTCTCACCATATTTCGTTACAGACACAGAGAAGATTGAGTGCGTAATGGAGAACCCATACATTCTCATCTACGATAAGAAGATTTCAAACCTTAAGGAACTTCTTCCTGTTCTTCAGCCAGCAGCAGAGAGCGGACGTGGCATGCTTATCATTGCAGAGGATGTAGAGTCTGAAGCACTCACAACACTGGTTGTAAACCGTCTGCGTGGCGGACTTAAGATATGTGCTGTTAAGGCACCAGGCTTTGGTGATCGTCGTAAGGCAATGCTTGAGGATATAGCAATTCTCACTGGTGGTATTGTGATATCAGAGGAGAAGGGTATCAAGCTTGAGCAGGCAACACTTGAAATGTGTGGTACATGCGACAAGGTTACAATATCTAAGGATGACACTATCATCGCTGGTGGCGCAGGTTCAAAGGATGCTATCGCTGATCGCGTTATAGCAATAAAGAAGGAGATTGAGAACTCTACATCTTCTTACGACAAGGAGAAGTTGCAGGAGCGTCTTGCCAAGCTGGCAGGCGGTGTTGCAGTACTCTATATCGGTGCTAACAGCGAAGTAGAGATGAAGGAAAAGAAGGATCGTGTTGACGATGCACTATGCGCTACACGTGCAGCAATAGAAGAAGGTGTTGTTGCTGGTGGTGGAACAACATATATCCGCGCACTCTCTTCTTTAACGGACCTTAAGGGTGACAACGCTGATGAGCAGACAGGTATCAATATCGTTAAGCGCGCCATTGAAGAGCCTCTGCGTCAGATTTGTTTCAATGCTGGTGTAGAGGGCGCTGTTGTAGTAAACAAGGTGCGCGAGGCTGATGGTGACTTTGGATACAACGCACGCAAGGATGTCTATGAAGACCTCCGCGCTGCCGGTATCATTGATCCTGCAAAGGTATCTCGCGTAGCATTGGAGAACGCTGCATCTATAGCAGGTCTCTTCCTCACTACAGAGTCTGTTATCTGCGACAAACCTGCCCCAGAACCTGCAATGCCAATGGGTGGCGCTCCTGGAATGGGTGGCATGATGTAAGAATATCAAAGCATTTAACGACAGTAGTTAAATGTTTTCAGCACACATACGGGCTGTGCTCCATGCAGCTTGCAGATTATAACCACCTGTGACTGCATCAATATCAAGCACTTCACCCGCAAAGAATACCCCAGGATATTGGCGACATGCTAATGTCTTGGGGTTTATATTTGTCAAAGACACCCCACCACAAGTAACAAATTCTTCTTTCCATTTATTACGACCTGTAATAACAAGCTGCTGGGATGTCAACACAGAAACGAGTCTATTCACATGTGTTGCATTAAGTGCTCCCCAGCGTTGTGTCTGTGGTATGGAACAACAATCCAACAATACGTTCCAATGTTTTTGTGTCAGACGTGTAGGATATACATTTGACACTTTTTTTTGAGATTGTTCTCGCATCATCTTTTCTAACTTTTCACGCACGACTTGTTCCTTTGCATCACCATACCAATTAACGATTAATGTACCTTTGTAATCAGTCGCAGCCAAGTCCCTTGCAGCATAAGATGACAATTTTAGAATTGCAGGCCCACTAACACCCCAATGAGTCCAAAGAAGTGGTCCATGCGCTTTATGCTTTGTCCCTGCTAATGAAACAGTAACATTCTCAACTACAGTTCCCATCAATAGAGCATTCTGACTACCATCTATATTAAATGTAAAGAGGGAAGGCACGGGTGAAACAATATCAAGATTCAATGCATCAAGAAATGCCAATCCAGAAGTCTTTGGACTACCGCCAGTAGTCACTACCACACTATTGTAGTATTCTCCGAAAGGCTCAATCACATAGCCATCATCCTTATTATTGGGAACAATAGATGTAACTCTGCTTTTTAAGCTCACCTTTACACCGAGATTATACATATTTCGTGTCAATGTCCTAACTATTTCCATGGCATCCTGTGAGACGGGAAATACACATTCATCATCTTGTGTTACAAGTTTTACGCCCTCATTCTCAAACCACTCGTAAGTATCTACATGACTGAAACGACTAAGCACCTTACGCATCAATTTATCTCCACGAGGATATATAGATTGTAAGTTTATCAATCGTCCTCTATCATCAAGACAGGTCCTGAATGAATTCGTAAGATTACAACGACCGCCACCTGTAACAGCAACCTTTGCAAGCAACTTTGTTGCAGCTTCATAAACTGTTACCATCCACGTTGGGTGTAAGCGTTTTATCTCTATTGCACAAAAACATCCGGCAGCACCACCACCGATTATCGCCACTCTTTTTTCCATCATCTATCAGACTATTTTCCTATTACCACTTTTCTATATGAGATTCCTCGTCTTCTCCATGTATAAACACAATGCAAACTACCATCTCGTCCTTGTATTATAGAAGGATAAGAATATTGACTAACAGGAGAATCTTCAAGCGTCAAGAAATGTAGCCACTTGATACCATCGCACGAAACCGATAGCGACAAAGGAGTTCTCGGACCTTTTCTTGTTCCTTGCAATGTGCCAAAGTTGTTATGTATCATGACATGTCTTACATTCTTCATACGCTTTCCATTATCAAGTTTCACATCAATAGGTTTCATCAAAGTCACCGCATCCAATCCCGACTGATTATTTGGTACATCCGTCATCATAACCTTTCCCCATGTCATGCCACCATCAAAACTCTCACACATTGCTACACAACCTCTTTCGCCCTTTCCCGCCAGTTGTTCCTTGTTCGGTCTTGTTCGTGCTAATGCAATAAGGTGCGAGTCTGTATCAATCAAGATAGCAGGTTGAATAGCCATAATATCAGGACTATTCTGCGGTTCGCTCTTAGTCCACGTTCCTGTAGCTATATCATATATTTCAAAATGTATCTTCCATCCATCATTTTCGGTAGAAGAAGGGCATATAAGCTTACTTCCAACCATTATTGGTTTGTTCTTTATCGGTCCGAGAAATCCCTCAGGCAAAGCCTCTTGCTTACTCCATGTTCTTCCACCATCACGGCTTTTAGTCAACCAGCCAGTCCATTCTTTCACCGTTGGACCAACCTTAAAGAACAACCAAATTTCATTATCAGGCATTTCAAATAAAACAGGATTCCAGCAAGCAATCGGTTCGTCTTCTCTAACTGTATTTGCATCACCGTTATCAGAAGTAAACAATGACGTATTTCCAAAACCTGCGAGAACAGGTTCATCCCAAGTATTCATTCCTTTAATTACATTCTTTCTCTGAGTGTATATACATACATCAGGGTTACGTTCTTTCGTTCCACCGAAATATGTTGACAGCAGTGAACCATCCTTCAATTCAACGATAGAAGCAGAGTGAGTCTCTGGCCATCTTTGTTTACCACTATGTAAAGGTTCGCCCCAACTTGTATATACAAACTCCGAAGACACAACACTTTTATTTCTTTGTGGCATCTTCACATCAAAGGTGTTGTTTCCTTTTATAAATTGCGTAGAACCATCAGGAAGTACCACGTCAGCTGTTACACCATCAGGAAGAGATATCTCCCAATGTAGATTCATCAAATCTTTCTTCCAACGTGAGGTTATAATACCATGAGGCGACTTGTAAGAACAATTTATGCTATCAAGATTATCAATGGTAAAGTCTGGTTTCATATACAAATGCTTAAATCCCATTGATTCGGGACTTGTTCTAATACCAGCAAGATCCTCATAACACCAAGTTACAAGATCACCAAGAAGCATCACGTGATTTCCTGAATTCATAGCAGGATCTGCCGTATCACCATTCCATAGCTCCCATATTGTTGTTGCGCCATTTTCTGCCATATATCCCCACGAAGGATAAGTCTTATTAGTAGCCAACAAGTAAGCCACATCACCGTAACCATTACGTGTTAGCGTTCTCAACAGATGTGAAATACCAATTACTCCGCATGGTGTGTGACCATCATTCTTTACTATTATATTCTCTACCACATTATTTATTACATCCTTGCGGCAGTCTTCTGGTACAATATCGAAAGCAAGAGACAGAATATTTGCCGTTGCGGTATTATTGCCATAGTAAACACTATCAGGATAAAGTGGATGTCCAGGTTCTGGTGACGTACCACGATGAACCGTCAGGTACTTCTTGTTAAAATCATCTGCCATATTCTTTGCTTGTTCCGCGTATAACTTAGCTTCATCGCTATAGCCTAACACTTCTGCAAACCTCTTCATCAACTGTTTACACCTTATGGTATATGCCATTGCAATAAGAGCGCCGTCAGTTTGTCTGTCAGGGTCTTTCGAATGTATCATATCTGGCTTTTCCGGTGGTACGCACCAGTCACCATACTTGTCTGCCGATGCCCATTTGTTAGTCTTGCCGTACTTTTCGTCAATATGCTCAAGCCATTTCTTGATATAAGGATATGATTCACGCATCGCCTTGTCATTACCAAACTGATTGTACAACATGTCACAGGTGAAAGGCAGACACGCCGGCCAAGTAACAATGTCGCTATAGTAATTCCAAAAAGCGGGAGCTACGTCAGGAATACATCCGTCATTCCTTTGTGCATCACAGATATCCTTCATCCATCTAGTATAGAAGTCATTGTTGTTAAATAGATAACTTTCTCCAAGCGATCCTACAGTCCTGTCTCCCAACCAAGGTTGTCGCTCATTACGTTGTGGACAATCGGTCGGGAAACCATGATAGTTGTCCTTTATACCCCACCAGGCATTACGCAAAATTCGATTCAGGGTTGCATTACTTGAAACGAAAGAGCCTATCGTTTCCATATTATCACACACAAGGTATGGTATAAGGTCGTCTTCGCAAACATCGGAAATTCCCTTTATCTCTACATACCGGAAACCATGATAAGTAAAAGTAGGATGCCACCAAGTATCGGTGCCATTGCATACATACACATCCTCGGTTTCGGCATCACGCAGGTTATCAAGATACAAAGTGGAATCTTCATTCAGTCGTTCCGCATATTTTATCTTTATCGTATCACCCTGTTTTCCTCGCATTTTAAGACTTATCCAACCAGATATATTCTGCTGTACATCAAACACATTGCCCTTGACTCGCTTCACACAGAGTGTGTTGTCAATATCCGACAATAACCATTGTCGCTGGTTTGGCACCGTTTGAGGTACAAGCTCACCAATAGGAATCTCAGCTCTCTCTGCTTGTTGCCAATTAGCAAGTTCCAAAGACTTTGTCGCATCGTACATCTCGCCATCATACTCATTACTATAACGCAAAGGACCGTCTGCGGTAGCCATCCATTTCTCGGAACTTCCAAAATGTTCTATCGTTCCATCAATATACTCCACAATGACATCCACCCTAACCTTGGGGAATCCGAAGAATGGACATTTATAGTGTTTATTATACCTCATTGGCACAGCACGACCTGGGGCAAGCATCAGCAATAAATCTATGCTATCCTTCTTGAAGCGCATTGCATCAGTAATGTCTATACAATTATATATTATCGTCTTGCGTGTATCCGTCTGCTGTGGTTTCAGCACACCATTATCCTGTACCTGTCCATTAATAAAAAGTTCATAATATCCTACTGAAGCCACATAAGCCAGAGCCTTTTCCACGTTCTTTCCCTTTAGTTGCTGCGTAGTTTTGATATAGCGCACATTGACACGGGTTTTATATTCCATTGACTCACCTGGCAATAGTCTGTCAATACCTATCCAACGACCCTTCCATTGCCATTCGGGCATAGTGGGACAGTTCACCGCTGCAACCACCTGCAGCATCAACGAGAGAAATAAGGAAAGGAAGAAATATTTTTTCATTTTCATTTTTCAATATGTTAAAGTGAGTTTGCGTAATATTCTATGTTCATATATCCATCTTCACGTATATTCATTGCATCACTGGCATCCATCGGGTTTAGTCCGTTAGCACTCTCCCACTCGTCTGGCATGCCATCTCCGTCACTATCCAAACGTGGAATTCCTTTATATATTGGCAGTCCACCTACTTGCTGCGGATCTGTGATGATACCTAATTTGTACGAATCAGCAGGAAGGCGACGCTTGACATAAGGTGATTCATGCTCAACAGCATTCTTTGCATACTGCGGTTTTCCAGTCTTCACGCTACTTATGATACGTTGGTCAACAGCATCGCGACAGGGTTTTGTCGCACCTACATTCTTCATAACATAATCATATGCTTCTGTTGCAGTCAACATTTTTTCGAACGTTACAGGCATAACTTCAAGACGCATGCGCTGAAGGAGTGACGGCACATCATTGTAAGAAGGTTGTACACCTCCATCCCAATTATTTTTTGTTACCGATTCATAACCTTCTACAATATTTCCATTCACATATGCTTTGCCAAAAGCATCCTTTCGTGTCTTATCTCGTGATGATTCAGGCTTCAATATACGATAGCGTATTGAAGCATTCTTATCTGTCTTACCTTTTGATACATCGTATCCTGTAACGGGACCTGGCTTAAGATAATTGTTTACAATGCAGTAAACACTATTGTCATCACCCCCATCAATACTCCTATTCCACCAGTTAAAGAGTACATTATTAACGAAATTAAAGTCACCATCCATTGCTATTGAAGGGTTTCGTGATATGTTACAAGCAAAAAGGTTACGAGCAAAGAGCGTATTATGACCGCCTATTGATGCTCCGAAAGCATGATTGTACAGATCCAATCCTTCAGCAAAGATACAATCTTGGATTGTTATATTCACAGTAGGTAACTTTTTCTGCTTTGGCGCATAAGGTTTTGATGCAACAGAGAAAGAATTGGAAGCAGGGTACAAATGCCTGTATATAGACATTACCTCATCTAGTCCCCACGATGCCGAACAATGATCATATATTATATTTCCAATTCCTTGTCCTCCACATGCATCGTCCCTGAACGCGACATCCATAGCACCGCGACGGAATCGCATATATCTTATAATAACATCATGCGTATCAACCTCTATTGTTTGTCCCGTAACGACAACACCATCATCTGGTGCTGTCTGTCCATAGATACTTATATAGGGAGCTTTCACATGTATAGGTCTATTCAAATGTATCTCTCCTGCCACATTAAAGACAACAATACGTGGTCCTCCTGCCTCGCAAGCCTCACGAAGCGTTCCCTTGCCACTGTCAGCAAGTGACGTCACAACATAAACCTTACCTCCTCTACCACCGAAAGAATACTTTCCTCCACCTTCAGCGCCTGGGAATGCAGGAATATCAGATTGCAGAAGCATTGAAGGATTTTCACACCATGGCACATATGGTTTGCCATTTTCAATGCCACACATCACCATAGGAATAGCATGGTGCCAAGCAACAGAATCACTTGCATTCCATTTAGCCGATACGACCGCCATACGCTGATTCACACTATCAGGTATAGTAGGATATTGCGCACATATCATCGCATCATAAGAAATAAGAAATAAAAAACATAAAGTCACCCTATGATTGAGAAATTTTATTATATTCATGCTAATGCAATTGGTAAAGTATATTATGTTAGTAGTTATTTTCGACAAAGTTACACAATTTTATTATATTTTTATTATCTTTGCACAAAATAATTCCACAAAAGATGAAAAAAACTATCACTTCAGCGCTTCTTCTTTTATTTTGTACCATAGTAACAGGACAAGTTCGCTATACAGGAAACATCCTAAGTAACCCCTCTTTGCACGACGGTGGACTTGCTCCCGTCATTGGAGTTCACTGTATTCAAACAATGCGAAGTAACCGTGAGCATCCTGATTCCACACGTAACATTATGCCATGGACATATAACCATCAGCCTATGATGGCACGATGGCACGGAAAGCTATGGATACATTATCTATCAGACCCTGTCAGTGAGCATATACCGCCATCACAGACATACATGCAGACTACGTCGGACGGTTACCATTGGAGTGCTCCTACAACGTTATTTCCTATTTTCCCAACAACAACAAAAAGCATATCTCAAGTCTACAAATATGCTGTTATGCACCAACGCATAGGTTGGTATGTTTCATCTAAGCAAACAAACGAAAAACTCTTAGCACTAGGACATTACGGTATTTGTCTTAACCCTAAGGACGACCCTAATGATGGTAAAGGAATAGGTCGTGTTGTGCGTGAAGTTCATGATGACGGAACACTTGGACCAATCTATTTTCTTTACTACAACACATCACCGAAACTACAAACCTCTGACTCTTCTAAAGACCTTTCACCCAAGCATCTTTCTTATCCATGGCCACTATATACAGCGAGTAAGGACAAGAAGTTTAGACAGGCTTGCGAAGAGATACTGCGCTCTCCCCTAATGTGGATGGGTATGGTAGAGGAATGCGACCGCAACGATGAACGGTTACCGCTAAAAAATATTTACAAGGCATTCTGCCATTACACCCTTCCTGACGATACCACAATTGTAGGATTGTGGAAACACGCATTGACATCGCAGAGCAAAGATGGTGGCAAGACATGGTCACAGCCTGTTCAGCGTGCGAAAGGTTTCGTAAACAGTAATGCAAAAATATGGGGACAAAGACTTTCAGATGGTACGTACGCCACAGTCTATAACCCATCAGAATACCGTTGGCCACTCGCCATAAGTACCAGCACCGACGGTGAAGAATATACTACGCTCAATCTTATTCACGGCGAGATATCACCATTGCGCTATGGTGGCCAATACAAAAGTCGCGGACCACAATACGTTCGCGGAATAGAAGCATCAGACGATGACGTATCTCCACAGTTAAAGCACCTCACAACGCCCCTCTGGGTAACTTACTCCATGAACAAGGAGGATATATGGGTTGCAAAGGTGCCTGTGCCTGTTCGCAGCGTTGCTTTGGAGCACGCCAATGATAATTTTTCCCACGAAGACACTTTCAATAAATGGAATATCATGTCGCTTATATGCGCTCCTGTAAAGATAGAAAAAGATCAATTAATGCTTGCCGATAGTGACCCTCTTGACTTCGCCAAGGCCGAGCGTATAATCCCTGCAACAAGAGTATTGGAGGTGGAAATGAATATTACCCCACAACAAGCAGGAGAGGGAGAATTACAAATAGAGTTATTGGACAGTAAAGGAACAGCATGTAGTAGATTGGTATTTGAGAAAGACAGAAGCATTACAATAAAAACAGGTGCAAGAAAGAATACTCTCTTATCTGATTATCAAAACAATACTGCATATACCATAAAGTTATTCTGCGACCTTAACTCACGTATGATTACTGTATGGATTGACGGCAAGAAATATGGTCCAAAAATGCTTTTCGCTCCTATAGAATCCATCACAAGATTATCTCTGCGAACAGGAGAGAAACGATATTATCCAACCCCTGACACACCAGCCGACACGCCTGAGGGCGAGGACATAGAGAAAGATGAAGAACAAATTCCAATGTCTGCCTTTTATATCAATAATGTAAAAACAAGAGATGCTTCCGAAGCGATACCTTCTATACTTGTTTCGCATTCGTTGCTTTCAGACTACTGCAACTATTTCAACAACATGGAACCAGAAGGCGTGGCACAGGCTATCCCTAATGCCAATGCTCTACAGTGGATGAAGGAGAACATCCCGCTCTTTGAATGTCCCGACAAGCAGATTGAAGAGATGTATTACTATCGTTGGTGGTCTTTTAGAAAGGCTATACAGAACACTCCAAAAGGATTTGTCATTAATGAATTTCTCGTTAACCGCTCCTACGCAGACAAGTATAACCTCATTTCATGCGCATTAGGGCATCACATAATGGAAGCAAGATGGCTTCGAGATTCTAGATATATAGAGCAAGATATCAACGTTTGGCTTCGTGGCAATGACCTTTCGGATAGTACGAAAATACTTTCATCACCATTGAAACTAAGTAACGGCGCAGCACCTATGTGGAGACTAGACACCTTCTCATCTTGGTTGCCTTGGGCTATGTGGCAACGAACTCTACAACTTGGCAACACTCATTGGATGAGCGAATATAATCTTGATCTTCAGGATGATATAAAGAGATGGGAAGAAACTAACAGCTATGGTGACGGATTGTTCTGGCAGCGAGACGTTAAAGATGGCATGGAAGAGCAAATAAGCGGTGCAAGAAAGAAGAACAATCGACGTCCAACAATAAACTCGTACATGTGGGGCAACTATACAGCTATGGCAAACCTAAACAAGAGCAATGATTTGGGTATCACATATAAACAAAAGGCGGATATTTTGAAGCGTAATATAGAAGAAAAGCTTTGGAATAGCAAATTGCAGTTCTATGGAACATTAACAACTGCCGACACCTTGGCAGATGTACGCGAAGAGATTGGCTTCTTACCATGGTATTTTGGTATGCCTGAGGTAGATAATACAAAGTACCTTCCTGCCTGGAAGCAGCTAATGGACGAAAAAGGTTTCAATGCGCCATTTGGTATTACGACGGCAGAACGTAGGCATCCAATGTTCAGGAAACGTTTCAAGCCTGAACACCCTTCATGCGAATGGGATGGAGCGGTATGGCCTTTTGCTACTAGCCAGACACTGACAGCATTGATGAACTTTATCGACAGTCAAGGCGATAATGCCGACAATATTATCCTTCGTGATTCTATGACTTTAAAAGACGTATGGTTTTATCATATAAAAAAATACACAGAGTCACAATATCGCAGAGGAAAACCCTACATAGGAGAATATCTTGACGAGACTAACGGGCAATGGTTGATGGGTGATAGAGAACGTTCAAAGTATTATAACCACTCTACATACAACGACTTAATCATCACTGGTTTGGTAGGTTTACGTCCAAACATGGGCGACACCATTACAGTAAAACCTATGATACCAGATTCATGGGATTATTTCTGTATGTCAGGAATACCATACCACGGAAAAATTATCACAATATTCTATGACAAATATGGCAATCGCTACCATCAAGGCAAAGGATTACACATTATAACACATTAGAATATTGAGTAATATTTCAAAAGATTATTTTGTTACTTAATACCTCGTGCATTCAACGCAGCAGAATAACGCGCTGCGTTTTTAAGATGTTCGGAATATGTCACTGCAAAGTTATGAGTGCCCGAGAAGTCTTCCTTTGCACACATGTAAAGATAATCGTGGTGAACAAGATTCAACACAGCATCTATACCTACAACACTTGGTATGCGGATAGGACCTGGAGGCAAGCCTTCGTTTACATAGGTATTATATGGTGATTTCACAGTAAGCATATTGCGATATATTCGGCGCAATTCAAAGTTCTGCAATGCAAACTTTATTGTAGGATCAGCTTGTAAAGGCATAGGCTTTCGAAGACGGTTGTAATACATTCCAGCAACCATTGGTTTTTCTTGGTTATTTGCAGTTTCCTCCTCCACAATACTTGCAAGAGTAACAACCTCATCGGGAGATAATCCCAGCGCCTCTGCCTTCGCTAAACGCTCAGAGTTCCAGAATGCTTCCTTTTCCTTCATCATTTTCGAGAGAAACTTATCCGGTGATATATTCCAATACACTTCGTAAGTATTAGGTACAAAGAGACATACAATCGTTGCCGTGTCCTGACCATATTTTGCACAAGAGTCATTACTGCTAAAGTAATCCATGAGATCATCCTTCTTCATCATAAGTTTTGAAGACAACTCCTCAGCAAGCCTTTCTGTAGTACGTACAGACGGAATTGTAAGTCGTACAGGAACCTGCTGCCCATTGCGTAAATGCCTATATAGCATCAGCGCACCAATGGTATTGTTTATCTCATAGCATCCTGTACGTATATGTGACTCATATCCTGTGTGTCTTGAGATTATCCTTACAGCCCACACTCCGTATGGATGACAACCAGCAGACATCTTGTCTGCAATAGAATCAACATTATCATCAGAATCAACATGTAAATATATGATTGAGTCTGTTTTGTTAACAGGTGCCAAGGCATAAAATATCATCGTAGCAAAGATAAAAGCAACTATAACCACGATACCAATTGGAAATAACTTTTTCATTTCGTAAACATTCATAAAATTCGATACAAAGGTAATGCAAAAATGATAATCCGATAATAAAAACTCATATTTTTATTTCATTTTGTGTTAATAAATCATAAAACTTTGGCAATATGCGTGTATGCGAACATATATATAAATAAAAAGCAGTACCTTTGCAGCCGATTTCCCACGTTGGGTTATCATTAATTTAATTTATTAACATTTATGTCTAACTTAAAAAACGTACAGCCACTCGAGGATTTCAACTGGGACGAGTTCGAGAACGGCGGTATTTCAAACGAAAGTAAGGAGGCTCAGGAGGCTTCTTACGATGCAACTCTTAACAAGGTGTCAGAAGGCCAGGTGGTTGATGGCACAGTAATCTCTCTCGACAAGAAGGAGGTTATCGTAAACATCGGTTACAAGAGCGACGGTATCATCGCCGCATCTGAGTTCCGTTACAATCCAGACCTGAAGATTGGCGACCAGGTAGAGGTTTACGTCGAGAATCAGGAGGACAAGAAGGGTCAGTTGATCCTTTCTCACAAGAAGGCACGCATGAGCAAGTCTTGGGATCGCGTTAATGCAGCTCTTGAGGCAGAGGAAATTATCCAGGGCTTCATCAAGTGTCGTACTAAGGGCGGTATGATCGTTGACGTATTCGGCATCGAGGCATTCCTTCCAGGTTCACAGATTGACGTTCATCCAATCCGCGACTACGACGTATTCGTAGGCAAGACAATGGAGTTCAAGATTGTTAAGATCAATCAGGAATTCCGTAACGTAGTTGTATCACACAAGGCTCTTATCGAGGCAGAACTTGAGGCTCAGAAGAAGGAGATCATGTCTAAGCTTGAGAAGGGTCAGGTTTACGAAGGAACTGTTAAGAACATCACCTCTTACGGTGTATTCATCGACCTCGGTGGTGTTGACGGTCTCGTACATATCACAGATCTCTCTTGGGGCCGCGTAAGCGCTCCACACGAGGTTGTTACACTCGACCAGAAGATTAACGTTGTTATCCTTGACTTCGACGACGAGAAGAAGCGTATCGCTCTCGGTCTGAAGCAGCTCACCCCACACCCATGGGAAGCTCTCGATGCTAACCTCAAGGTTGGTGACCGCATCAAGGGTAAGGTTGTTGTTATCGCTGACTACGGTGCATTCGTAGAGGTAGCACCTGGCGTTGAAGGTCTCATCCACGTTTCAGAGATGTCTTGGAGCCAGCACCTCCGTTCTGCACAGGACTTCCTCTCTGTAGGTGACGAGGTAGAAGCAGAAATCCTCACACTCGACCGCGAGGAGCGCAAGATGTCTCTCGGCATCCGTCAGCTCAAGGAGGATCCATGGGCTGCTATCGAGACTAAGTACCCTGTAGGTTCTAAGCACAATGCAAAGGTTCGCAACTTCACTAACTTCGGTATCTTCGTAGAGCTCGAGGAAGGTGTTGACGGACTCATCCACATCTCAGACCTCTCTTGGACAAAGAAGGTAAAGCACCCATCAGAGTTCACACAGGTAGGTGCACAGATCGACGTTGTTGTTCTCGAGATAGATAAGGAGAACCGTCGTCTCTCTCTCGGTCACAAGCAGCTTGAGGATAATCCATGGGATACATACGAGACACTTTATACTCCTGGTTCAGTACACACAGGTAAGGTATCTGAGGTTATGGACAAGGGCGCTGTTATCGTTCTCAACGAGGGTGGTGAAGGATTCGCTACACCAAAGCACCTCGTTAAGGAAGACGGTACTCAGGCACAGAAGGGCGAAGAGCTCGAGTTCAAGGTAATTGAGTTCGTTAAGGAGACAAAGCGTATCATCCTCTCTCACTCTCGCACATTCGAGCCAGAGAAGGAAATCGAGGAGAAGAAGCCACGCGCTGCTAAGCGTCCAGCTAAGAAGGACGATGCTGCTGCTATCAACAATGTTGCTGCTGCAACATCTCTCGGCGACTTCGACGCACTCGCTGCTCTTAAGGCACAGATGGAGAAGGGAGAGTAA
>JAGHTW010000136.1 GCA_018065145.1 Candidatus Prevotella equi | reverse complement strand
ACCAATACCATGGTTCCCTTTGCCAACTCTGACGGCTGTAGCTGAAACAGTCCCAAGTCTATCCACCTTGCAGCACCATTGACCTGTTTTCCGAAGAACAGCATCCATAGCAGAGATAATACACTACCTAATACGCATACTGGCATGAAAAAACGGAAGTACCTGCATGGGACAGTGGATATAGCCACCATCAGCAACATGCCGAACACCAATGTTCCAGTATGGAACAGTGCTGCAAACCAGTAATTGCCAGACTTATATCCCAATGCTGACGATGAAGAATACACCTCTATGATACTCACCATACAGAGCACAAAGAATACTGTCCAGATTACCTTGTCGCCCTTGAAGATGTTCTTCAGCAGTTTCAGTTTGCTTATTGACTCGTTTATCGCCATCGGTTTGTATATGAATTTTCGTTAGTTTTACTTTGCTATACGCGGCATGTAGTTGAGGTCAAACTCAGACGCTATACCAGATTCTTCATCGTATGGATTCAATGCAGTGCAATCCGCGCCAAACTCTTCCAGGTTCGTTTTGAGGTACGCTATCGTGTCTTCCCACTCTGCACAGTCACTTTCTGTTTTCATCATCCCCAATTCTCTCTGCAGAATCGCGAACATGTAATGCAGTTCGAAGAACCTGATGAGCTCCTTTTGGTAAACCTTCTTCTTCTGGCTTGTCATGCCTATGTATTCCTCCTTATCAACCACAGGATTAAACCCGAGCAACTTGATTGTTGACACAAGTTCCTTGAATGATGACAGCATCTTACTCTGTGTATATCCTGCCTCGTCGTATGATATGCAGGTGTTAGCCCACATTCTGGTATTTGCCACGTCCTCAGAGTTTATGTCAGAACAAAGGAAGAGAGCATCAGAATGTCCCATGTAGGTGGTTTTTTCATGAGTGCGTGAAGGTAACGTGATAACCATTCCAATCATACTTGGTCGGCACAAGTATTTGTGGAATACATTCTCCGGTGAGATACCTTCACACTTGAGAACACGCTCCGCATACCTTTCCAACGCATGCTGCTGATATACGCAGATACGCTCAGCCCTATTGTCATCATACGCAGGTTCAATACGTGCGATACACTTACGTCCACGCCATACGAACTCTACAACCACTATCGCACTATACATCTTGTCGTTACCCCAGATGCGGAAACGATAGTTCACCATGTTCTTGCTGGCAATGTTTTCCCAGTCAAGATACACCATCTTCTTCTCACGTTTGGCAGTCTCCTTAATCAAAGGTGCCTTACGGTTCTTCATTTTCAGAATAACAGGATATATGTCATTCTTGAATTCCATGAGCAGAGAGTCCATCACCTCCTGCTTCGTCATTGTATCTACTATCATATTGTTACCTCCTTTCTTTATTAGTCAATGTTCCAATAAGCATCCTCCATACCATCGCAAGCATCATACATGCTCTGCTCATAATCGTAGTCCTGCTGATCATAATCATAGTCACGCTCATCATACATTTCGTACTCGTTGTTGGTGCTCTCGATCTTGTGATTAACCTCTTCGTGGTTTTTCTTGTCCATAATTGTTTTGTTGTTTTTGTTATACATTATTTTACTTGCGCTTATAGATAATCATTGCACCGAAGTCAAGCACCCATCCGAACTTTGAAAGGGTAGGACAACCTATCAGAGCCTCAATGTCGGAGAAGTCGGAACCTTCATCGTTTGACCATACATTATTAGACAGGAGGAACTTCCTGCTCGAGATAGCACACTCTGCCTTGTATTTGACATGCTCAATGCCGTTTTCCCCACGCCAATTAGCGATGTCGAACTCACATACCGCCAGAGGAGCCTTTTCTGTATTTCCGAGGTTGTCCAACTCAATCTCCTTGTCCGTCATCTCGTAGTTAATACCAAGGCGTTCCATAGCACCGCGAGTTATTACAGCATTAATAGTAGCTCCAGTGTCAACGAGTGTTACGCATTCCTCATTCTCATTATTGACCATGGCAACGACTGGCACGCCATAATGCTGGATTGTCTCCATCGTGAAGAAGAACGAACTATCTGCTACACAGAAATTGCTATGGTCCACCTCTGATGTATGGAGCGTATAATCCGTAAAGTCGATAGCCAGTCCATGCTTCATTAGGAATACATTACCAAGGATACCTAAGATAGGCATATCGTCAACAATGCCCAGAAAGTCCTGGCTCTCAGCAACCATCACCTCATGGAATACCTTTCCCCCAAGAGAGAACCTCACTTCTACACCATTACGATTTTTTGAGCTGTCTCCAACTCCCGTAACATTAATGCAGATGTTCTCTCTCATGCATTCGTTTGACATGTCCTTTGTCACATCGTTGAAGACGATGCTCTGAACACATCCAGAGTCAATAACCATCAGTCCCTTTTTGTTTCCACTTTCAAGTTGGAATTCTACTTCTACCAATGGAAGATCATCACCGCTCAGTCTTACCATCTTTACTTTTGTTTCCTCACTTTCTTTCTTCATTTGTTTCCTTGTTGTGTTTTTAACATATACTATACAGCGTCAACCTCGGAATGTTCCGTAGATTGACGCTGCAAAGGTACCAATTTTTTGTATTTTTTGCAAGAAAAAAATAGTAAAGATTGGTACAAAACGAAATGTACTAATTCGTTTTCCTACCAATACTTCCTTACATTGAATAATTGTGTCAAATAAACTTAATTTTGTCGATGTCTCTTGCATTTTTTAGAGAAAAAGAACTATCTTTGCAAAAAATTACTATTTGTAACCTGCAATTCTCTTTGTTATGGATATTATAGATAAAAGCCTGCCACTCAATTCAAGAGAAAAAATAGACACGTTAATCAAAGAAATAAAGAAGATTCCTAACGGAATGAACCTTAAAGTAAGAGATAAGATATTCCTTAACATTAACAAACGTCCAGTAATAACGTATTTCAGTTCAGAGTATCCCGAAAGTGCTTTCTTTGATGCATTGGTTGATTTACCAAAAATATCTTCAAACGCAGATGCTACCTCGATGCATCTGCCTGAAGGTACTCTTGCCTCAAACAAGTATATTTATGGTACATACATAGAGATGGCATTACATAACCTCTTCCTAAATGTTGAGCATATATTTGCCGTTGTTTTCGGCAGGAACATTATGGAGGAGGCATCGGAAAACTTCATGCCAACTGAAAAAAAGAAATATTGGGATGATGACTTCGCAAATGAGCAACTTGTGTGGAATCCAATGTTCGCTGCTTTCAAAAATGCGAGACATGATGAAGCACTCAAGATTGAAGAAATGATGAACCGTCATTTCCCTATGCTTGTACGCTTCAAGGATTTCACCCAAAACAGCAATGACTACAATGGCTACAACTCTATAGATCTTATACGTTCTGCATCACAGTTATTGAGAATATTGCGTAATGTCTATTCGCACTATAAGATAGAGCTGTCAGAGAATCAAGAGAATACTTATCTATATAATGAAGTACTGATATGTGAGTGTCTTGATAACTGTTTCATAGACTCACGTCATGTGGTGAAAGAACGCTTCGCCTTTGATGACAATGCAATGAAGTGTACGGAGCAATATAAATTATGGGACAAAGGGCAAGACAACAAGAAACATCTTACACCTTTTGGACTTGTCTTCTTCACCTGTCTTTTTCTTGAAAAGAAGTATGCAAAGGTGATGTCTGACAAACTAAAGCTTGTCGCTAAGCAGGATCAGTCTGTGGTCTGCGAGATGCTGTCTGTGTACCGTGTTCGACTAAATTCCCAGAGGATAAAGGTAACAAAGTACAAGGAGGCATTGGCTCTTGATATTATCAATGAGCTACAGCGATGCCCTAAGGAATTGTTTGAGATTCTCACTCCTGCGGGGCAGTCACGTTTCAGAGTACAATCCATAGACGAAAACATTCGTGATGTACTAATGGTACGCCATTCCGATCGTTTCCCACAGTTGGTAATGAAATATATTGACGATGCACACCTGTTTAGTAATATAAGATTTCAGGTGTCATTAGGCAAGTACTTCTACAGGTTCTATGATAAAAAATGTATCGATTCAAATACTCGCGTAAGAGCCATCTGTAAAAACGTCAATGGTTTCGGACGTATTGAAGAGATAGAGCTGATGCGTCAGGGGCGTTGGAATGACGTGATGCGCCAGTATGAGGATGTTCACAAGAATACCGCAGATGAGAAACCATACGTCACGGATCATCATGCGCAGTATGCTATTACGGAAAATAGAATAGGCATGAGGATTATGGAGGATGAAGTAAACTCGTATCTTCCTGAACTGGCAACCAATGGTGCATGTAATCTTGCACCATCATGTTGGCTAAGTGTATATGAACTGCCTGCAATGATGTTCCTTATTCTTCTGAGGGACGGAGCATACGTTGAGGATATTATCAAGAGTACTGTAGCAAACTATAGAAAGTTTTTTGCGGATGTGGAACAGGGAAAAATACTTCCTGTCTGCAACGAAGAAGAACTATCAACAATATTGCAAGAAACATACGGGATAGAAAGCATCAAGGACATTCCAAAGAATATGTCTGACTACCTCCTTGGTAAGACTCATGATACAGGCGAAAGATTCAGGAAGTTTGCTGTAGGTCTGCTTGATACCCTCATTGAGCAGACGGAATATAAGCTACAGACGTACAGAGAAGACAAGAAACTTATTGCTTCCAACACCATGGAGAACAAGATTGGCAAGAGGAGTTCTGTGCAGTTGAAGCCTGGTGTTATGGCATCGTTCCTTGCTAAGGATATAATGTTCTTCCAGCCTAATAACGAGGAGAATACCTATAAACTCACAGGACTCAACTACAGAGTCCTGCAGGCTGTCCTTGCTACATATACGGATAGAGACACTGACACACTGAAACGTACGCTTAGGTCTGCTCATATTATGGGTGATAAAGACAATGTTATGTGTAATCCTATTGTACAGAGGATAATGTCGAAACCTGTTATTCCAGAAAACACAATGGATTTCTATGAGTCATACCTACAGGAAAGACTTGCATACCTTAAGGAATGTAAGCATACAGGTACTCCACAGACATTGTACTTCCTTCATGGAAACAGACTGAAATGGCAAGAGCATGATGCTGAGTTCTCACGCCAGCAAGCAGGAAGGTATTTGCGTGACGTATATAGAGGCAATGAATGTGAAAAGGGTATAGAACTGCCAAGAGGTATGTTTGAACGCTACATCAGGGAAAAATTGAATACCATTGCTCCGATGAGAGTATTGGCAGAGGATATGAGCAAGAACGTGTCGTACCTCATCTACGCATATTTCATGAAGGTAATAAACGATGACTGTCAGTCAATGTACGAGATGAATAGGTCGTATCGGTTGTTCAATGTACTATACAGGAAAAGTCCACGTGATGCCAAACAATATCGAACAGCAGAACAGATTAGGCTTATGTTGAATAGAAAGCACGCCACATCTGTTTACAAAGATATAGAACATTATATAAAAGGTGTCAAATCTTCAGAGCAAAAGCAGGAACGGGAAAAGCTAAACCGTCTGCTCACCAGTATAAAGAACACAGAGACTGACCTGAAGCGTTACAAGATTCAGGACATGCTGTTGTTACTTATTGCCAAGAAAGTGTTCATGAGCAATGTGGATGATGCCGTACAACAGAATGCTTTTGAAAAACTAAAACTAAAGGATATACTTAATGGAGAGTCCCTAAAGCAAAAGATTAGATTTACCATAACCGTTCCTTCAAAAAATGGTTACCCCAAGACTATCAGAAAAGACAACCTTATGTTGAAACACTATGCAAATGTCTATCAGATACTGAGCGACAGACGTCTCCCAGCATTGCTGGATTTGGTACGAGCCAGGGTGATTGAGCATAGTTATATAGAAAGTGAACTGAGTGGATATGACAAGGTTCATCCAGAGATAATAAAGGATGTCTTCGATTTTGAGAAAGAGTATTATCAGCAGAATCCAAACGGGTCACCAACTGACTTCGGTAATATGGTTTACCAGTCAACGCAATATGATGAAGACAAGAAGAAATCACTGAGGAAAACCAGAAACGCTTTTGCTCATAACACTTATCCAAAGTACTGGGATGTTCAGATTGCTGGTGAGACAGAGTTGCCGAAGAAGGCTATCGCTATATCTGCCAAATTTAAAAGTGATTTAAAAAATGAAGAATAAACAAAACAGGACTGTAAATATTCGTGTTATTTCGGATATTATCTGCATCTATACTAATGAATATCACCTATATACATAGTATAGTTGTAGAAGTCCTCGTTTTGGAGGGTAATAACAACTGTACATTTGTTAGTAATTCTAATTGTGGCGTTGTAGAAGTCCTCGTTTTGGAGGGTAATAACAACTAGTTTGATCAAATACTGGCTTATCACTAGTTGTAGAAGTCCTCGTTTTGGAGGGTAATAACAACAATAAACACTCTAGCAGCATGATACTCTTGTTGTAGAAGTCCTCGTTTTGGAGGGTAATAACAACACAATTTCACCCGATGAGGGAACGACATTGGTTGTAGAAGTCCTCGTTTTGGAGGGTAATAACAACTCCATCTTGATGTGAAAGCGGTAAGACCAATGTTGTAGAAGTCCTCGTTTTGGAGGGTAGTAACAATAAAACATAATTAGGGCTGAACTCCAGTTATGGAATTCAGCCCTAATTTAATTTGGGGTACTCTTTGGTAGAGGAAGATAACAGAAGATAGGCTAAAAACCTATCTTCTTCCTCCCATGTTTGATTATCTGATGGTCATTAAGTTCCTCGCGTATCTTGTCATACCTCTTAATATCGGCAGCAGAAATAGAGGGTAACGTGTCAGAGATAGTACGCTTCAAATCTGCCTGCCCGATACGCTTACGATTAAAACAACGTTTCAACAGTGTCTCTTCAAAGCATGAACGTGCTGTCTCCTGCACGATGTAGGAGATGTCGCTGGAAGAATATTTGTCTGTGAGACGGGCAAGTTCTTTCACGTCAATGTTCTTTGAACAGAGTCGCTTCTTCAGTGACAACTCAAAAATCATAGCGCGGGTATTCTCGTCTGGTGCTGGTACATAGATACACTTGTCCATCCTTCCTTTTCTAAGAATAGCTCTGTCTATGCGCTCCGGATGGTTAGTCATAGCCACTACATACACTCCACGTTCAGCACAGTTGTTGAGGTGAACGAGAAACTCGTTAATCTCCTCGGATTTGTATTCTGTTCCGGCAGCATCGCGTGAAGGAACCAACGCATCGAACTCATCAAAGACAAGAAGGCATGGTGCTTGTTTCTCTGCATCATGGAAAAGTTCACGTATCATGTCCTCTGAACCATGGACATAGCTGCTGCCAAGGTCGCTTGGTTTAATGATAGCGTATTTCAGGTTGCTTTCCTCTGCCATGCGTTCTGCAATAAAAGTCTTGCCACATCCTGGAGGACCATAGAGAAGAATGCCATTAGGCGGAGTAACACCGTATGCTTTTGCTTCATCCTCAAAAACGAGAGTATAGATGAAGTCCCTGCGCAACTGGCGCTTCAGGTCATCCATGCCAGCAACGGCATGAAACCCTTCACCATCAGAGCACTTCTTGAACACGATGCCTGAAACTGACATGTTCTGATTCTTCTCTTCTTCCATCTTCTTTAGCATATTCTCAACAGCCTTACGCTTGTCTGTGTCGATGATGTTGACATTACCTCCCATCTGAAAGTTAACCTCTTCAGCGAAGCACTGAACAGTATCCATAAGCTCCGCTATAGCACAACGGATATCATCGGTACAGTCGCAGTTCTCTTCATATTTGAAGGTAACCTTGTTCCTGCAAAATGTCACGCTGATGCTTTCGTTGCAGAAGTTCTTGCATATCTGCTTTAGTCGTAAGATAGAGATGTCGTTTACTTCCATAGCACTATACTCCATTGTTAGAAGGTTCTTACGATCTACGTTCCTAATAACGGTAATGTTGTGTTCTCCGATGCGCAATACATATTCCAGGATATGGTTGTGCTGAAGTTCTGGTAACTTTTCCTCTTTAACAAACTTTCTGATACACTCGATTGCTGTCATTTCCTTTTTCTCACTATAGTATTTTGGTTTTTCGGGTGCAAAGTTAATATTTTCTATAGGAACTCACAAATAAAACACATAAATCATTGGTACAAGAAAGCATGTACTAATTTTTACTGATTAAAGGATAAAAAGCTTCGATTTGTTTTGTGTTTTGAATTTATTGTAGTATCTTTGTCACAAGATAAGAAATTTACGAAATATTTACGACTTAAATATATGATACAACTATGAAGACAAACTATACAATTAAGAAAACAGACAAGGAAATGCGAGAAGATGCTTATAAATGGTTTTCTGGAAATAGTGAACGTGCTAAATATATGATATGTGCATACTATCTCTTAATAGAAGGAAATCCTGTTAAGACAATTGACATATTGGCATCGAAAAATAGAAAGGCAGAAGATGAGTATATTGACGAACATCCTAATTGGTCTTCTGATTCAGAATATGACGAACTAAAAAATGCAATTTCAGAATTAAAGAAATTGCTCGAATGGAAAGGTTGTCGGTTGGTTACGACTAAAGATTCGAGTGATAAACGACTTGCGATTTATACATTAAAGAAAAAGGAGGGTGTTGACGATCCTTTAGAAGAAGAATTGACTTATGTAAAAAAGTTAGGGCTAAAGGATTATGTTGAGTTTTGCAAAAATGCGGATGGTTTTATACCAGACCCTTTGTTTTTCCATTTCTTCCATAGGCATCCACTGGAGCGTGATAAAATTCACAGATCAACAGAAGGAAAGCAATTGGTTCAGACTGGAGCGAATACTATCCTGAAAAATATAGAAATGCTGCCAGATTTTTTCGAATGGATTCAGAATAAGAAAGTGGTAAAGTTAACAATGGAGCCTTTCATATTGCCAAGATGCGAATTGGTTATACATCCGCAATTTATTAAGGAATTTAATGGACGATGGTACGTTTATGGATATTGCATAAGGGATGGCAAAGACATATTCGATATCTTCAGCCTACCTCTAGACCGAATTGCAGAAAAGCCAAAGATTGTCAATGTAAAATACAAAGATGCTGCACCAGGTACTTATGATGAATATTTCCGTGACATAATAGGTGTTACTCATGGATTCCATGACGGTAACAGAGAAAACACTATAAGTATGGGAAAGAAAGATGTTCTCATAAGAATTCATACAGAATACATATATGGTCTCGTGACAACCAAGAAATTCCATCACTCACAAGAAATTACGTTGCCATTTGGTAAACATGATAATGGTAATGAATATGGTGAGATAACACTTAAGGTCGAACCGAATAATGAGTTGCTTGGAAAAGTCAGACAAATGGGTTCTGCATTAGAGATTACGGAACCCAAAGAACTTCGTGAGAAAATGGCATCTGATATTGAGCGTATGTTTAATAGATATAAGAGCACAGAATAGTAAATAACGATATGATTACAATTAAAAATCTGGAATATCGATACCCTAAGAGCAAGAGGCTGGTGTTCAAGGACCTGAACCTTTGCGTCGGGGACGGGAAGATACACGGGCTGCTTGGCATGAATGGTGCGGGAAAGTCAACGCTTTTGTATCTGATGAGTTCGCTGTTGCTGCCTTCTGGTGGAGTGATAGAGGTGAACGGAAAGGATGTCTCAAAGCGTACGGCGGAGGTGTTGTCGGAGATTTTCATCGTACCAGAAGAGTACGACCTGCCAGCTATTTCTCTTGCGGAGTATGTTGAGGTGAACAAACCGTTCTATCCTCTCTTCAACGAGGCGAAGATGTACGAGTATATATCAGCTTTCAAACAGCCTCAGGACATCAATCTTGGTCAGTTGTCGATGGGACAGAAGAAGAAGGTGTATATGTGTTTTGCCCTTGCCACTGGCGTGAAACTGATACTGATGGATGAGCCTACGAACGGCATGGATATTCCGAGCAAAACGATATTCAGAGATGTTATAAGGCAAGTCGTCAACGAAGACAGGACGATACTCATCTCCACTCATCAGGTGAAGGATGTGGAGACGCTGCTTGACAATATCATCATCATAGACCAGAGCAAGATAATTCTCAACGAGTCCATTGCGGACATCAAGAAGGACAAGGGATTGTCTGAGGATTCCACGATAGACCTTGAGCAACTCTTCAATGAGGTAATGTCTGGTAACTATAAGGAAGGAGGCGCACGATGAATACTATAATGAACCTGTTGAAATGGGATATAACGACCAACAAGCGTTTATACTCCCTCTATGCTCTCGGTGTCTTCGGCACTTTCTTTGCCATCATGATATTCCCTCTCATATCTGGCAGTAAAACAGAACACGAAGTCTTCGATGGATATATCAGAACCTACGCTTCTCAGAATGCTTCTATAGTGGCTACAATGATGGTGCTGTTCAGCAGTATCATGCTAACGAAGATCAGTGCGCCATACGATGGGAAGCAGAATCGCATTTCGCTGCTTATGCTTCCTGCCACGATGAAGCAGAAATTCATCGAGAGACTGTTGTTCGTGCTTGTGTTCGTGCCAGTAACATTGCTCGTCCTTGCTGTCACCGCAGACCTGTTGCACCTCTTGACTGGTTGCGTCTTTATGGCTTTGCGAGACAATCTGCATCTGCATAGCTATAGTCTTGAGCTGTTCCCTCTATTGTGGGATGGTATTTCTTCGATTCGGTTTTGTGACGAGGTGCTAATTGCCTCACTGTATATCATGTACGGCATAATGTGCGGTTCTATATGGACGAAGAGGGCATTGCCGAAAAGTATCGGTCTTGGCATAGCCTTCATAATGATACTTGTTACCATTATGCCTATCTATGGAATTTCACTTGCAATGCTACCCGCCTCAATAAGAGAATTTTACAATGATTACATGTTGCCTTTAGTAACCTTCATTGTCATTCTTCTTGCAGATGTTCTTATGGCTTGCATAGCATATAAGGTGTTCGTGAACCGTCAGGTGACAGAGCAGAAGTTAAGACACTTCAAATTCTTTGGCTCAAAATGAACAAATACACAATTTATAAAAAATAGTGCATAAGTGCACAAACTAATTTTAACTAATATTTTTTTTTAATTATGAAAAAACATTATCTATTTTATTTGTTAGCGTTGTTGTTGGCTTTCACTGCTTGCAGCAAAAATGACAATGTTGATTCTACGGTAGCAGATATGGTGGTTTATGGAACTATCTATACCGTTGAGGATGCTGCGCCTCAGGTAGAGGCTTTTGCAGTTAAGGATGGCAAATACGTTTATGTTGGCAATGTTGATGGCGCTAAGGCGTATGTTGGTCAGAATACCGTAGTGGTGGATCAACGTGGCAATGGTATGGTAACTCCAGCTTTCACCGAAGGTCATGCACACTACTTGATGTCTAATGGCATGGAAGTTATGGGATCTATCAATGTTGATATGAACGCAAAGCCTAACGACCTCCTTGCCCTGATAAAAGACGCTTACCAGAAAGCCAAGGCGGAAGGTAAGGCTGCTATCTATGGCTTTGGCTGGACGTACCAGATATTTGAAAAAGAAGGTATGCCTACATTGGCGCAACTGAATGCTGCTTGTCCAGACATTCCACTTTACGTCGCTGATGGCGAAGGTCACAAGGGACTTGCTAATACAGAGTGTATGAAAAAGGCTGGCATCATAGATGAACAAGGTCATCTTCTTATCTCAGAGATAAAGGGTGGTGAAATCGTTGTTGACAATTTGGGCAATCCTACAGGTCTCTTCAAGGAACAGGCTGGAACCTACTGTCGTCTCCGTGGCATAGATTTCTTGAGTCTGATGGATGAAAGTAAGGCAATGAAGGCGGTTACTCTTACGCGTGATGCACTCCATAGCAAAGGCTTCGTTTCATACATTGACGGATGGAGCAATTACTTTGGCAATAATCGTTTCTATGAGGCTGCTCAGGCTCTTGACAAGTCGGGCGAGCTGAACCTCTGCTTGGGTATGGCATACGAGGTTGAGAGCTCTGAGACTGATCGTGAAGGAGCATTCAAGAAAGCCTTCGCTACCAATGCCTTTGCTACAAACCATGTGAACCCACGTTATATCAAGATGTTTGTTGATGGCACCGTAGAGACCCATACGGGCTATGTACGCCATGCTTATGTTGATGCAGAGGGAGGAGTGAGTAAGCCTAACTGGATGCCAGAGGAATTTGCAGCCGTTACTGCTGATGTCAATGCCCACGACTACACTATGCACGTACATGCTATGGGCGACGAGGCTGTTCATCTTGCCGTTACAAGCTTTGTTAATAATGGTAGAAAGGAGTTGAGAAATACCTTGGTACATGTCCGCAACGTACTTCCTGAGGATTATGCTGTCATGGCAGCCAACGATATTGTGGTAACATCTGGTGTGCTTTGGCACATCGCTAGTCCTGGTATAATAGATGAGCTCAAGACTATACTTCCAGAGACATACGCAACCGAGTTCTATCCAATAAAGTCTTATTTTGACAAAGGTGTCAAGATGTCATCCCATAGCGACTTCCCAGCGCTCTCTGGTAGTTCGGAAATGCCGTTCTATATAATGGAGACTTGCGTTACGGGAAATCTGCCTAAATATTCTTTTGAACCATTTTGGACAGCTGAACTTGTTACTCGCCAGCAGGCACTCAAGGCAATGACCATCAATGGTGCTTATCAGATGAAGAACGAGAAGGAGCGTGGCAGCATCAAGGTAGGCAAGTATGCGGACTTCCTCCTTGTTGATAAGGATGTGATGACCGATGCTTGTCCTGCAAACCAGATTCATGAGGCTAATGTTACCGGTACCTTCTTCGAGGGTAAGCAGGTTTACAGAAAGTAGGAATGTCTTTTTATTATAATAGCAAAGAAAGCTCATATTGCCGTGCAATATGAGCTTTCTTAATTTTTGTGAAAAGTGTTAATTTTGGGTGTTGAAAAAGTACGACTAAAAAACGCGAAATAGAGAATCAAGGCATCAAAAAATCACTTTTGCGGGTGGGAAAAATGGCTTTTTGATGTGATTGTGATAAGGTTGTGTTGTAATCGTGCAACGATTACAGTGTGAAAGTTGTACGATTACCTCGTAAAAGTGGCGCGATTACTGTGTAAAAGTGGCACTTTTGTGGGGTTTTGAGGGCGGTTTGGGGATGGTTTTCGAGCTCAAAAATGAGCTCGGAGTGCATAACGCACTGAGGGATAGCGCGTTGGGGCTATTGCGCGAGAATCGCGAATTTGAAGGCGAATGGGCGGTTGGTGGTTTTTATCGCAAATATAATGTTAAAAGAATTTATGCGTCTGTTAATAAATGCAAACAAAAAGCAATAACAATCTTATGCGTGCGTTCTTTCATTAATGCGTATGTGTATATGCGGAATGTGCGCAAAAACATATCGTACTATAATTAAAACAACCCAAGAACGATGATAGAATATATAAAAGGCGAATTGACAGAGGTGACTCCTGCGCAGGCTACTGTGGAGGCGCATGGCGTTGGTTATCTGCTCAATATCTCTCTCAATACATATACCGCCATTCAGGACAAGAAGGAAGTGAAGCTTTATGTCCATGAGGCAATCATGACTGGTGGTCGTGATGATTCCTATACGCTGTATGGCTTTTACAACAAGCAGGAGCGTGAGATATATCGTATGCTCATCACCGTTAGCGGTGTGGGCAGCAATACGGCACGAATGATACTCTCTGCTACCAGCACGTCAGAATTGGTGAATATCATCGCTACAGGCAATGAGAAAGCACTGAAAGGCGTGAAGGGCATAGGTCTGAAGACCGCACAACGCATCATTGTTGACCTACGAGACAAGATGGCGGAATGCGGCATCATACAAGACTTTGCGCAGCAGGGCAGTGCAACAGCAGCCGTTGCTGTCAATCAGGAGGTGTATGATGAGGCAATGGGTGCCCTCACCATGCTCGGTTTCTCACCAGCACCATCGGCGAAGGTTGTCAAGGAGATACTCCAGGGCAATCCAACGATGCCAGTAGAACAAGTTATAAAACAAGCACTGAAACTTATAAAGTAATTGATGCGTCGTCATTTAACAACCATAATAATGCTGCTCTTCGTCATTGTCACTTCGGCAATGATGCATGTGGCGTATGCCCCAGAAACGTCGCCTCGCGATGAGGCTGCGGGGAAGACACAGTCAGCGTCCGAGAAGACGATGACTGCCAGGGAGAAGCGTGAGGCGAACAGGAGAAAGACAGCCTTGGACCGCTTCAGGGAGAAGCAGGCAAAGCTGAAGTTGCAGCAGGATACCATCCCGGACAGTCTGTTGCACCCACGCTGGAAGATACAGAAGACAACTCCAATCACATACGATGATCTCAAGCAAGGCTCAGCAGACCTGCAGCGTCCTGAGAACCTCAAGCAAGAGGTAGAGTACAACGACACCCTTGACAGGTATGTCCTGGGCAGCCGTTTGGGTAAGTCATGGGTGGCAGCGCCAATCATGATGGACCTCACGGAGTATCAGAAGTGGAGTGAGAAAAACCTCATGAAGAAATATTTCCGCGAGAAGAATTCCGAAATCTTTGAAGCAAAGGGCAAGGAGAAGTTTGACTTCACCGACATGCACTTTGACCTTGGACCAGCAGAGAAAATCTTCGGTCCTGGCGGCATACGCATAAAGACACAGGGAACGGCAGAACTCAAGCTCGGCGGAACGCTCAAGGATATAGACAACCCGGCGCTTCCGGTGCGTAACCGTAGCACCTCGACCATTGACTTCGACATGAAGATCAATGCCAATGTGACGGGTTCTATCGGTGACAAGCTCAAGATGAACCTCAACTACAACACCGATGCTACCTTCGACTACGACGCCCAGAACCTGAAACTCAAATACGACGGTAAGGAAGACGAGATAATAAAGCTGCTGGAGGCAGGTAATGTCAGCTTCCCAAGCAACTCATCACTCGTTCAGGGTGCGTCGTCACTCTTCGGTGTGCGTGCCGATATGCAGTTCGGCAAGCTGAAATTGCAGACCGTTGTCTCCCAGAAGAAATCATCATCGACGAGCGTTGCCTCACAGGGTGGAGTGCAAATGACTCCTTTTGAGATAAATGTAGCCAACTACGAGGAGAACCGTCACTTCTATTTCGGCTTCTATTTCCGTGACCGTTACGATGCATGGATGCGCACATTGCCTAATGTTACCACGGGAATCAAGATAAACCGCGTTGAGATATGGGTGACCAACAAGAACGGTCAGACCTCAAACACCCGCGACATCCTTGCCTTTCCTAACCTTGGAGAGGGTGGGGAAGGGTCCAATACCCCTCCTGCCAACAATGCCAATGGTCTCTATAACGACCTTGTGACAACGTATGCCGCTGCCAGAGACATCAATCAGGCGAGCAGTGTGCTGAGCAGTATGCAGGGAGGCACTGACTATGAGAAGATAGAAAAGGCACGTCTGCTGAACAGTTCCGAGTATTCTGTCAATTCAGCGATGGGTTATGTCTCGTTGAAGACGACACTTCAGCCAGACCAGGTACTCGCCATCGCATACGAATACACCATCGGTGGCATGACATATCAGGTGGGAGAATTCTCCAGTGACATCCCGGAGGTAAACCAGGCGTTGTACGTCAAGTCCCTGAAAAACACCAGCTGCAACCCTCAGCAGCCTAACTGGAAGCTCATGATGCGTAACGTCTATTACCTCGCGTCATCCGTTCAGAAGGAGAAATTCAAGCTCGACGTGAAGTATCAGAGCGACAGCATCGGCGTTTACGTCAACTATATCCCAGAGGCGCAGACAAAGAGCACTCCTCTCATTCGCCTTATGGGCGCCGATCGCCTGGACAATAACAATAAGGCGCACTCCAATGGTCAGTTTGACTTTGTAGAAGGATACACCGTTAGCAACGGCCGTGTCTATTTCCCATCGGCAGAACCTTTCGGTGCAGGAATGCGAAAGGCGCTTGCGGAGAAGGGACTGACAGGCGAGGCAGCCGACAAATACATCTATAACGAGCTCTACGAACAGCAGAAGACCATAGCGAAACAGATAGCAGAGAAGAACCGTTACCAGTTGGTAGGACAGTTCAAGGGCTCTGCTGCCAATGTCATCTCGCTCGGTGCGTATAACGTTCCTCAGGGTAGCGTTGTCGTAACAGCAGGCGGTGTGACGCTCAACGAAGGCTCGGACTATAGCGTTGACTATTCAGCCGGAGAGGTTACGATTCTCAATCAGAGCATCATTGATGCCGGAACGCCTGTCAATGTATCGTGCGAAAGCCAGTCGGACTATAGCATGGAGCGCAAAACGATGTTCGGTATCAACTGGGAATACGACTTCTCCAAGGACTTCCAGTTGAGCGGTACGCTGCAACACCTCTCCGAACAGACGCTCACCACGAAGGTAGCGATGGGCGCTGAGCCAGTCAACAATACCCTTATCGGCTTCAATGTCAACTGGAAGAAGGAAAGCCAGTGGCTCACCAATATGCTTAATAAGATACCGTTCCTGCATGTCACGCAACCATCAAACATCCAGTTTAATGCGGAGTTTGCGAAACTGTTCTCAAGTATCGCGAGCGGCACACAGGATAACGCTTCATATATCGATGACTTCGAGAGCGCTACCAACGGCATCGATGTCCTGACGCCAACCTCTTGGACCATCTCCAGCATACCATGGAAGCCAGGTAATATATATAACAAAACAGACTTGACGAGCGGTTACAACAGAGCGCGACTGGCTTGGTACACCATCGACCCTATCTTCACGCGTCGTGCGTCAACGCTCACACCGGGACATATCAAGGATGACCTGGAGCAGTTGTCTAATCACCTTGTGCGTGAGGTATATGTCAACGAGCTTTATCCTAACCGTAACCAGAGCACATATAACGGTGCCACCTCTACACTGCCTATATTGAACATGGCATATTACCCAGAGGAGCGCGGACCGTATAACTTCAACCCAGACATCGACGAGATGGCGCATCTGAAGGAACCAAAGAAGTCTTGGGGTGGTATGATGCGTAAGCTCGACACGAGCGACTTTGAAGAGGCAAATATCGAATATATAGAGTTCTGGATGCTTGATCCATTCGTATATTCACGTCAGGATGGTACCGCATCACAGCATACCGGTAAGCTGGTGTTCAACCTCGGTGAGGTGTCTGAGGATATCCTTCTCGACGGAAAGAAATACTACGAGAGCGGAATGCCACTCAATGACATTGACTCAACAGCGACAACGCAGTGGGGACGTATCCCAGTGCAGAACACTATCAACTATTCCTTCGCTACATCACAGGGCTCCCGTGCTAAGCAGGACGTGGGTTTGAATGGTCTTAACGATGAGGAAGAGCGCAGTTGGAGCGCATATTCAGAGTTCCTTGACAGGGCTGTCGGTCCACAGCGTGACGGTACGGGTATCGTTACCAATGACTCAGTAAAGCTGAGCATCATGCAAGACCCTGCAAACGATAACTATCGCTACTTCCGCGGTGCTGAATGGGACAACAAGAAGGCACCTATCCTGGAGCGATATAAATACGTGAACAACCCTCAGGGTAACTCTCCAGACTCTGAAGAGCGCTCTGAGGCATACGATACGTCGTACAAGACAACTCCTGATGTGGAGGATATCAACCAGGACTTCACCCTCAATGAATACGAGAAATACTACGAGTACGTAGTGGATATCGCACCAGAGCAGATGGAGGTGGGCTTGAATAATATCGTGGATAAGCGTGAGGCTACCGTGACGCTGCGTAACGGTAAGGCGGAGACGGTGACATGGTATCAGTTCCGTGTGCCTATCGGGCAGGGACAGAAGATAGCCAACGGCGGTGATGTGGACAGATCATCAGTGCGTTTCATGAGAATGTACATGACAGAGTTTGAGAAGCCTATCGTATTGCGCTTCGCAAGCCTTGACCTCGTGCGTGGAGACTGGCGTATCTATGAACAGAAGATAAAGGGAGCGTCAACCTCTCCTACAGCAGTATTCACCCCTTCTGCCGTAAGTATTGAGGAGAATAACGAGCGTACGCCTGTCAACTACGTGCTGCCTCCGGGCATCTCACGTGTCGTTGACCCATCACAGCCACAGCTGGTGGAGAATAACGAACAGGCATTGTGCTTGCAGATAAGCAATATGTCGCATAATGACGCCATCGCTGTCTATAAGAACACAAACTATGACATGCGCTATTACAACAAGTTGCAGATGTTTGTACATGCCAATGCTACCGCTGCCAACGTGACAAACCTGCAGAATCAGCAGATGTCTCTGTTCGTTCGCTTGGGCTCAGACTACAATAATAACTACTATGAGTACGAGATACCACTGCGCTTGACACCTCCTGGCAAGTATAACGCCTACGCCCTTGCCGACTGTCAGGCAGTTTGGCCAGAGGACAACATGCTCAATCTGGACCTGAAGAAACTCACAGCACTGAAGAAGAAGCGTAACATAGCGCGCAATGCTAACGAGGCATCGCTCAATAGCGTTTACAGCGAACCGGATGCCGATAACCAGAAGAATACCATCTCTATCGTTGGTAACCCTTCTCTCGGCGAGGTGAAGACGATAATGATAGGTGTGAAGAACCACAGCGCGGACATGAAAGACGGTGAGATATGGGTGAACGAGCTGCGACTGCTGGAGCCTGAGAGCAACGGCGGATGGGCTGCTGCCGCCAACCTTAACGTACAGCTGTCGGACTTCGGTAATGTGGCGGCATCAGGAAAGTATGTCAGCGACGGATTCGGAGGCGTAGAGCAGAAGGTTATGGAACGTACGATGGATAAGTACGGCACATATTCCATCACTACAAACCTCGAACTCGGTAAGTTCTTCCCTGAAAAGGCGAAGGTGTCTATACCTTTCTATTATAGTATCACGCGCGAGAAGACAACGCCAAAGTATAATCCGCTTGACTCAGATATGCTTCTTGAGGATGCTATAGAGTCGGCTGCTGACAAGCATGAGAAGGATTCCATCAACAGCATTGCCGTTACACAGACCATGAACAGAAATATCTCTGTCTCAGGAATGCGTGTGGGCATAGCAACGAAGAGACATCCTATGCCTTATGACCCAGCAAACTTCACCTTCTCATACAGCAATACGCTGAGACATTCAGAGGGTAAGACAACGGTTTATGAAAACGAGAAGCAGTGGCATGGTGCCATAACATACAGCTGGACACCTGTCTATAAGACACTCGAGCCGTTTAAGTTCATCAAGTCTAAGTCGAAATACTTCGATATACTTAAGAAATTCGGCTTCAACTACCTACCACAGAATATCTCTGCCAATACGGATATGTCACGAAACTACTACGAGATGCAGGAGCGTGACCTTGAAGACCTGGGCAATGAGATGAGCCTTCCAGTGACATTCAACTCACAGTTCCTCTGGAACCGTGACCTGTCAGTGCGCTGGGATTTGACAAAGAATCTGCACCTGTCGTTCCAGAGTGGTACAAGGGCAGAGATAGAAGAGCCTTACACACCTGTGAACAAGTATCTATATCCTGAGCGTTACGAGGCATGGAAGGACTCTGTGTGGAACAGTATCAAGCACTTTGGTACACCGCTGGACTACAATCAGTCATTCAGCGCATCATATCAGGTGCCATTGAATCTTATCCCTATCTTTGACTGGGTTACGGCAAATGGTACATACAACTCTTCTTACCAGTGGGCAAGAGGCACACGGCAGGAGAATGGCGCAACGTATGGAAATACGGTGAACAGCAACCGTACCATCAACGTTACCTCTACGCTGAATCTTGAGAAGCTTTACAACCGCGTTCCGTTCCTGAAGAAGGCGAACGATAAGTTCGCCAAGGCACCGGCGAAGCCAAAGCCTGCACAGAAGAAGGAACCACCAAAGAAGGCTCCTGCAACGGATAAGTCGGCTGATGACGGTGATGCTGACGAGAAGAAGGCGGCAGAGATGAACAGTAAGACGCCAAAGCACAGAAGCGACGTAGCGGATATCACGAAGCATAAAAACGTTTTCTCAAAAGAGATAACGATAGCAGCGGATACATCTATCATCGTGACACATAACAAGAAGTCTAAGCGCCTCATTGTATCGGCAAAGGACAAGGACGGAAAGGTTATGGATATCAAGTACAAGAAGGTAGATGACAACAAGATAAAGATTATCAACAAGTCTGACTCTGCCGTGAAGATGAAGGTGTCCGTGCTTGCTCTTGAACCTATTGAGAACATGACATGGTACAAGGTGGCTCAGGGTACGGCACGAGCGCTGATGATGGTGCGTAACATAGGTATCACATACCGTAACCAGTACTCAATGAACCTGCCGGGATTCGTTCCTGATGTGGGTAAGATCTTCGGACAGCGCAACGATGGCGTCATGGCACCAGGACTTGATTTCGCCTTCGGATTTATCGGTGACGATTACCTTAAGAAGGCAGCGCGCAACGGTTGGCTGCTGAACAATGACTCTATAGCAAACCCTGCAACGATAAGTTCTACGGAAGACCTGCAGATAAGGATGACGCTCGAGCCTGTGCGCAACCTGAAGATAGACCTGAATATGTCGCATACGCAGACAAAGAACAAGTCTATACAGTATATGTATGCCGGTAATCCTACCACGCAGAGTGGTACGTTCACCATGACAACGGTGAGCATCAAGTCCGCCTTCGAGGGTATGGGTAATGCAAACAACGGTTTCTATTCTGCTTCGTTTGAGAAATTCTGCAACTCTATAGAGTCATATCGCTTGAGAGTACAGAACCAGTTCAATGGTTCACGTTATCCTCAGGGAACGACTATGGCAGGAAAGAGATTCGATGGTGACAAGACACCAGTCAATCCATACAGTGCCGATGTTCTGGTACCAGCATTCCTCAATGCTTACACAGGATACAAGGACCTCAGTATCTTCCCTGCAATGTTGAGAATGTTGCCTAACTGGACACTGCGATACGGTGGACTGAGTCAGTTGCCATGGATAAGAGACCACTTCAAGAGTGTGAACATCAACCACTCTTACAAGAGTATCTACGCCGTTGGCTCGTATAGCTCGTATTCTACATTCATGGAGTATATGGGTGACAGGATAGGCTTTATCTCTGATGCTACGACGGGTAACCCTGTACCGAACTCTATGTATAACGTTTCTACCGTAAGTATCAACGAAGCGTTCTCACCACTGCTCGGTTTGGACTTTACACTGCCTAATAACCTTACGTTCAAGGCGGAGTATCGTACCACGAGAGTCTTGGCGCTGTCAATGACCAGTGTGCAGATAAACGAGACATTGTCTAAGGACTGGGTGTTCGGCGTAGGATATAAGATTAACGATTTCCGCTTCTTCAGGAGCAGAGCGATGAAGGCTGCCTCAAGGAATAAGAAGGCAATGGCGGACGGTGATAATAACAATAACAAGAACGGTGCAAGCAATAGCCGTATGAACAATAAGTCACGTGACTTTGCTCATGACCTAAACCTGAGACTGGATGTGAGCGTTCGCAGTCAGGCCGCTATCACGCGAGACATCGCAAGCGTCAAGTCCTCTGCAACGTCAGGTAATGATGCGTTCAAACTGTCGTTCACTGCAGACTACACACTGTCACGATTCCTCACTATGAGTTTCTATTACGACAGGCAGAGCAATACACCGCTGTTGTCATCCGGTTCTTATCCTACCGTGACGCAGGACTTCGGACTTAGCGTCAAGATGTCGTTGACAAGATAATCCATAAATCTGTATATTATAAACCCACTTAGATACTTAAATAACCCATTATGGTACATAAGTATGACTTCCTCATTATCGGTTCAGGCGTTGCCGGAATGAGTTACGCCCTTAAGGTAGCAAGAGCTAAAAAGGGTAAGATATGCCTTATATGCAAGACCAAACTCGATGAGGCTAATACAGCCTTTGCGCAGGGTGGCATAGCATCAGTGACGAATGTTATCGTTGATGACTTCGAGAAACATATCGAGGACACAATGATAGCAGGTGATTATATCTCTGATCCCGCAGCAGTGGAACAGGTAGTACGTATGGCTCCGTCACAGATTAAGGAACTGGTGGAGTGGGGTGTGAACTTCGACCGTATGGAAGATGGCGAGTTTGACCTGCATCGTGAGGGCGGTCACTCTGAGTTCCGTATCCTGCACCATGCCGACGATACAGGAGCAGAGATACAGCGCGGACTGATAGCAGCGGTGCGTGCATGTCCGGACATAGAGGTTAAGGAAGATCACTTCGCTGTGGAGATTATAACGCAGCACCATCTCGGCATAGAGGTGACACGCCGCACACAGGATATAGAGTGTTATGGCGCTTATGTGCTAAACCCCGAGACACAGAAGGTAGATACCTATCTCAGTAAGGTGACAATGATGTGTACTGGCGGTTGTGGAGCCGTATATCAGACAACGACAAACCCTGTCATCGCAACAGGTGACGGTGAGGCAATGGTATATAGAGCAAAGGGCACCGTGGCTGATATGGAGTTTGTACAGTTCCATCCAACAGCCCTGTATCATCCGGGAGAGACACATCCTGCATATCTCATCACAGAGGCAATGCGCGGATATGGTGGCATACTGCGACTGCCTAACGGTGAGACATTCATGGAGAAATATGACGAGAGACTATCCCTCGCACCACGTGATATCGTGGCTCGTGCCATCGATAAGGAGATGAAGATACATGGTTTGGACCATGTATGCCTTGACGTGACACATAAGGATCCAGAAGAGACAAAGCACCATTTCCCAAATATCTACCAGAAATGCCTGTCTATCGGCATCGATATCACAAAGGAGTATATCCCTGTGCGTCCTGCTGCGCATTATATGTGTGGTGGTATCAAGGTAGATCTCAATGGTTGCTCAAGCATCAAGCGACTCTACGCCCTCGGCGAGTGCTCTTGCACAGGACTGCATGGCGGTAACCGTCTGGCATCAAACTCCCTCATAGAGGCTGTAGTATATGCCGAGACAGCTGCGAAGCATTCTCTTGACCATGTGGATGAGTATGACTTCAACACCATGATACCAGAATGGAACGATGAAGGAACACTGTCAAACGAAGAGAAAGTGCTTATCACGCAGAGTGTGCAGGAGGTGGGACAGATAATGGCGCACTATGTAGGTATCGTCCGTTCAGACTTGCGACTGAAGCGTGCATGGGTACGTCTCGACACCCTCTATGAAGAGACCGAAGCACTCTTCAAACGTGTCACCGCCAGCAAGGATATATGCGAACTGAGAAATATGATTAATGTGGGATATCTTATCACACGCTGGGCGATAGAAAGAAAGGAGTGCCGCGGACTTCACTTTACTACAGACTACCCACATCATGCCTATGACAATAAATAAATATCTATACATCATCCTTCTCTTCCTGTGCACCATAACCATGTCTGCACAGGAGGAGAGGAGTGATACCATCTGCTCTGAACAAGAGATGGCAGACAGCATTGCCATCGATTCTATCCCTGCACTGCCGTGGCCGCAGTCCTTGCAGGCGAATATTGATACGATAATATCAAAGAGCAGTTTCCTCAATACTTCGCAGATGGGACTGCTGATATATGACATCACAGCAGACTCAGTGCTTTATGCCCGCGATGAGAGACAAACACTGCGTCCGGCTTCCACGATGAAGCTTCTCACTGCCATCACTGCATTGGATAAACTCGGCGGTGCCTATACCTACAAGACACGTCTATGCTATACAGGAGAAGTCGTGGATAGCACGAGTGTGCTGAACGGTGACATATATATAATAGGTGGTATGGATCCGAAGTTGGGACACGATGACCTTCGTGCCTTTGCACTGAGCATTAAGGAACTGGGTGTTGACACTATCCGCGGACATGTCTATGCCGACCGTTCCATGAAGGATGAACACTTGTATGGCGAGGGATGGTGCTGGGATGATGACAATCCGGAACTATCGCCGCTGGTCTATGGCAGAAAGGACAATATGATGAAGTATTTCCTTCAGGCTATAGCCGATGCAGGGATATACCTTGACGGTACGGAGGGCGTGAAGACATGTCCTAATGGCGCTGAGGAACTATGCCGCAGAACGCATACCATAGAGCAGATACTACAGCGTATGATGAAGGATAGCAATAACCTTTACGCCGAGACGATGCTCTATCAGATAGGACTGTCACAGGGTAAGCCCGCAACGGCAAAGAAAGCGCAGGCTGTAGAGAAGGCATTGATACGTAAGATTGGAATGCAAGACAGACCTTACCGCCTTGCTGACGGGTCAGGACTCTCGCTCTATAACTATGTCTCTGCGGAGATAGAGGTGGCATTCCTGAGATATGCTCAGAAAAACAGTAATATCTACGAGTATCTCTATCCCTCATTGCCTATTGCCGGTGTTGACGGAACACTGGAAAAGCGTATGGTCAAGACGCCAGCGGCAAATAATGTGCATGCCAAGACCGGCACGCTGTCGGGCATAAGCAGCCTTGCAGGCTATTGCACTGCTGCCAACGGACACGAACTGTGCTTCGCCATCATCAATCAGGGCGTGATGAAAGGTGCTATAGCAAAAGCCTTCCAGGACAAAATCTGCATCGCAATGTGCCGTGAGTGAACAAAAAGGAAAAATTAAAAAGTAAAAAGTATGATTACCGCCTTCGGCGCTTTCAATTTTCAATTTTCAATTTTCAATTTGAACAATGCAACGCGTAATAATATCAAAAGACTTACAGGCAGAGTTGACGGCTGCCATAGCAGACTGTGAGCACGATCGTATCTTCGTGCTTACTGATACCACAACTATCGAAAAGTGTTGGCCTGTCATCAAGGATTTCCCTTCCCTTGAGGGTGCAACGACTATCACTATCGGTGCTACAGATGTAGCAAAGACACTTGACTCTATCTCTCATGTATGGGAGTGTTTGCAGAAAGGTGGTGCTACACGTCACTCGCTGATGATAAACCTTGGCGGTGGAATGATAACAGACCTTGGTGGCTTTGCTGCTAGCACCTTCAAACGAGGTATCAACTTTATCAATATACCAACAACACTGTTGTCAATGGTTGACGCCAGCGTAGGAGGAAAGACCGGCATTAACTTCGGCGGACTGAAGAACGAGATAGGTGTGTTTAATGATTCCAAGTATGTTATCTTGTGTACGGAGTTCCTAAAGACACTTGATGACGCCAATCTTCGTTCTGGCTATGCCGAGATGCTCAAGCACGGACTCATCTCCACACCACAGCACTGGCAGGAACTTATCGCCTTCGATATCACGAATCCTGACCTCGCAGTGTTGCAACGTATGGTTGCTGACAGCGTTGCCGTTAAGGAACGTGTCGTAGAGGAAGACCCACACGAGCATGGCATCCGCAAGGCGCTTAATCTCGGACATACTATGGGACACGCCTTTGAGTCATGGGCTATGCGAAGAAATAAACCTGTCCTGCATGGATATGCCGTTGCGTACGGCATCATACCAGAACTGTATCTTGCTGTGAAGAAGACAAACTTCCCGGTAGAGGTGATGCGTCAGGCCGTTACATATATAAAAGAGGTATATGGAATGCTCCCTATAACATGCGATGACTATCCTGAACTGATAGAACTGATGACGCATGACAAGAAGAATACTGCAGGTATAATAAACTTCACGCTGCTTGGCGGTATAGGAGATATACGTATCAACCAAACTGCTGCAATGAAAGAGATAGAAGAGGCTATGGACTTCTTTAGAGAAGGATTGTAACACTGCGACATGTATGTAAGGCTGTTTTGACAAAAAATAGTTCTATAAAAGCAAAATAATTGCATTTTGACACATAAATTGCGTGTTTTTCTTGCTTTTTGTAAATTTATTTTGCTTTTTTACTTGCAAATTAAAAATTTATTAGTACCTTTGCACCGCGTTTGAATAATTAATCATGGAACGCACCAACACAGGCATTTAACCGAAACGAAAGAATCAGATCATGAGTAAACTGATTAAACCAAAGAATTACAAGGCATTGCTCGACCTTAAACAGACAGAGCAGGGCATCAAACTTATAAAGGAGTTCTTTCAGCAGAACCTCAGCACCGAGTTACGCCTTCGTCGTGTTACCGCACCTCTCTTCGTATTGAAGGGACTGGGTATCAACGATGACCTTAATGGCGTAGAGCGCGCTGTAACATTCCCTATCAAGGATCTTGGTGATCAGAAAGCGGAAGTGGTACACTCTCTTGCAAAGTGGAAGAGACTGACACTCGCTGAGTACGGCATAGAGCCAGGATATGGCATCTATACCGATATGAATGCTATTCGTGCCGATGAAGAACTCGACAATCTCCATTCATTGTATGTTGACCAGTGGGACTGGGAGGCAAGCATGACAAAGGAAGACCGCAACATAGAATTCCTCAAGGACGTAGTACGTCGTATCTATGCTGCTATCCTTCGCACAGAGTATATCACTTGCGAGACATATCCACAGCTCAAGCCTTTCCTTCCACGTACAATTCACTTCGTACACTCTGAGGAACTGATACAGATGTATCCAAACCTCACTCCGAAAGAGCGTGAGGACGAGATATGTAAGAAGTATGGTGCTGTATTCGTAATGGGTATCGGCGGTAAGCTCTCTGACGGAAAGAAGCACGATGGCCGTGCTCCTGACTACGATGACTGGACAACACCTAACTCTGACGGTTTCTTCGGACTCAACGGCGATATCCTTATATGGTATCCTGTTCTTGAGCGTTCTTTCGAACTTTCTTCAATGGGTATCCGCGTTGATAAAGAAGCACTGCTTCGCCAGCTCGAGTTGGAAGACAAGATGGATCGTAAGGAACTCTACTTCCACAAGAGCCTTCTCGAAGACAGACTCCCACTCTCTATCGGTGGTGGTATAGGACAGAGCCGACTCTGCATGGTGCTCCTTCAGAAGGCACACATCGGCGAGATACAGGCAAGTATCTGGCCAGAGGCACAGAGAAAGGAATGCGCAGAACTCGGCATGAACCTTATTTAATGCATAATGCATAATTCATAATTGGTTAAAAATAGTTAACAAAGCAGTAAGTTTATAGCTTGCTGCTTTGTTTTTTGATGGAAAAGTAGTACCTTTGCACCCGCAAATTAAAGTATAACCCCGCATTGCCTATTTACGGCGGTGCAAAAACAAGGAAAAAGAAATGAAAAAAGATCTTCATCCAGAGAATTATCGTCCTGTAGTGTTCAAGGATATGTCAAACGGTGACATGTTCCTCACACGTTCTACATGTAAGACCAACGACACAGTAGAGTTCGAGGGTCAGGAGTATCCAGTAGTAAAGATTGAAATCTCTTCTACTTCTCACCCATTCTACACAGGTAAGTCTAAGCTCGTTGATACAGCAGGTCGCGTTGACCGCTTCATGAATCGTTACGGTAACCTCAAGAAGTAATCTACAGCATATAGATTTATTCAAAATAATAACGCAAGCATTTGTAGTTGCATATACAAGTGCTTGCGTTTTTTGTGTGTATTTACTTCTTCACCTCACGACCAACGAGGACGCGTTTGCCGTTAACCATCTTATAGTGGGAAACGACGGTAGCTCCCATTGGGGCTCCTTGAGCCTTCGGGTTAGGGGTGAACTTTACATTTGAAGGTTTACCACTACGATTGGCAATCATCACCTTTTTATTCTCTTCGAAAATGCGATCATGATACTGCGAATATGTCTCAAGAGCTTCGTCAACAACCATGCGAAGGTTAGGATGGCAACCAAACATCTTACCGCTGTTTATATATTCCTGCTGTTTGAGGACAGGCGAACCACTGCACACCTTAATTGTTTCGAGCGAGGTGCAGTCGGCTAAGCCGTTTGCATGAAACACCTGCACACCAGAAGGTAACGTCACTTCCTTCAGGCAACGGCAATCGCCAAAGGAGCGCAGGGCAATGGCTCGGGTGTCTTTCGGAAGGAATATCTGTTGAAGGTTCTCACAATTCTCAAACATATAGAAACCTATCTCATCCTCGTTTGTCTTTGGGATAATAAGATAGGTGCTATCCTTCGGCACTATGGTATAGATGCGAGTGTCATTGCCACCGTCCTTACAGAAAGTCTCCCATTCCTCCTTCGCCATCTTCGAGAACTCATATCGCTTGCCCTTCACATTAGTCCAGTAGTTTATAATCTTGGCATCAATAACCCTATAAGGCACGGTATCGGTAACAATCTTTGCATCAGAGAGGTCAAGATGCGTCAGTATTCCCTTCCATGATGAGTAATCCTCCACCTCCAATGCACCTGCCATCCTGCGCAGCAGACGAATGTCGGCACCGTTTATCCTACCAGCCACCTTCAATGCTGATATGCGTGGACATTCCTCCTCAGTCAGGAGGGTGCTTAATGTGCCAGGCTTCTCCACCACTATCGTCTTTCTCAGCCCTGGCGACTCCTGCGGCATGATGTTCAGCAATGCCGTCTCGATGAACGCTTTCCTATTAATATTCTTTCGGACTACAGGGAAACGGTACCAGCCATCGAACGAACCGCCCCATCCCATGTTGAGATGCAGGAAGTCATCGTATGCCCCGTCGCACACAAACTGATGATGTCCGCCAGAGAGTATGCTTGGTCCTCCTGCTTTAAGTTCTTCACGTATAAGGTTAATCATGGTAGCCTCATCAACGAAGTCCCTTTCTACAAGGAACATACCTGGCGAATAACCGAAGTTCATCACCATGGCGCGCTTCATATACCTTGACCAGTTCGTTGTTGTCTTATTGCCGAAATCGACCTTCAGTGCGGGGCTTACGAGTTTCATAAGCGGTTCAAGAGTCTTCGACTGCGCATCCTTGAAACGGTAGATATTGTTTATTCTACTCCAGTCAATGGGTGTATTGTCCATTGTTACGCTACGCAGGTTTCCCTTTGTGTCCTTGTGACTGAAATTCCCCGTCACCGTCTTCGGCCATTCATAATACTTCATCAGCTGTCCCACGGCAACGGCACCGCAACCAGACAGCACCGGCTCCGTCTGTCCCTCAAACACGTTGTCCATCAGGAACTGTCGCCAGCGTATGTTGAACAGCATTGGCTGTATCCTCAGTGTCAACTTGTCTGCCTTCTGTTCCCTAGGTACCTTACCCTCTGCCATATCCTTTATCAGTTCATCGTAGTAACGGTAGAGGTGCATGAACGTCTCCGTCTCGCGAGCCTTGGAGTGTGGCACACCGATGGAGAATGCCAGCACCTGATCGTTAAGCATATCAGCATACTCATCACGTGCCATCAACAGGAATACGCTGTTCCTCATATCGTTGAAGAACAGCAACCTATCTGTATATTCCTCCAGCTCCAACTTCAATATATAGTTCTCCGTCCCTCTGGCATTCAGATAGTCCTCAGCGAAGTGTCTTGCAAAGCCCAACTCTTGAGACTTAGGTCTCTGCTGAGCGAAAATGTTAGTGGCGCTGATAGCCAGCAATAGTATAATAAATATATGTTTTAGCATATTCCTTATCTTTGTATTATTACGTCCCTATCATTCTTTCTTAACCCCAACCTCTTGCGTATGTCTTCGATGTCTGGGAAGTTAGACTTCTTCCAGATACATTTACCATGTTCATCATACAAGGCATTGGCGTGAACCGCAGGATAGGTGCTGACTATGCTCTTCTGCAGATCGAAGAACTTCATATTGTCAAAAAATGCATAGTGCTCTCCCTTCAGGTCAGCGCGCTGCATCTCCCATTCCGTCTGTGGATACCTCACGTTGGCTATGTGGACAAACACCAGGTCGTTGCTATCTCGTTTCTCGTTCCATTCCTTCTGCAGGGGTATTATAACCTTGCGGTTAATGTCCTTGTCGGAAGAGTTCTTCGGAATCCAGCAGTGAATGAAAACCTTCTTCCCTGGATGCTGTGCCAGAATATATTGCTTAATGTCCTTTGTGGCAATATTCTTTGGCAGAGACTTTATCTCAAAACCATGCTTCTGTAGGTTCTCCCTGTGTGCATTGCTAAGGTTCTCCAAGTGATAATTCACCAACGTCTGATATGATTTCGGCATGGTTGCCATGCTTTCCTGCTGCTCTGCATCAAGAGGCACATAATGACTGATATCGCTGAGCATCCAGCGTAGCTTCATGTCATTGTTTACAACGTCTGGCATCTTGATTTTATACGTCTTGGAATGCCCTGCCATTTGCAGGAAGGCATCGCAGAGCAAGATCTTACTGTTGCTACAGATGTCATACAACTCGTCCATCATGGCTGGCGTTACCTTACCCTTTACGCTGTCAATGCTGTAGCAGATATGGTGCATCCTGCTGCTCAGCATAGCATATTCCCTCAGGTCTGAGCTATCCATGCGTATGTGACGCATAAAGTCCGGACTGTCCCTGCGCGATGAGTTAAGGTCTATTGCCAGCGAAGCCAACGGTCCTGTGACGAAACTCTTCCTTTTATCGGGATGTATCGGGAACCATATCTCCGTTGTGTCGCCAGGCGAAAGGAATACGTGCATGGGGTGATGGCGACCTATGCTGGCAGCTGTCAGCCTTGCCACAGGAACATGGAAGGTGAAGTTTCCTGCGGAGTCAATCTTTGTTTTTTGAACATCAAGAGGGTTATCGAAGAGGGCGTAGTGTGTGCTCAGTTCGATGTCCTTCATCATTCCCGGCTCGAAGTCAAAGATATGCCCCTTCACCGTGGCAAAACCAAATCTGTATTCCGGCACGGGCAGTTCCTTCTGCGGCTGCGTCTGACTCTGCATCCATTCCTCTGTGAACGGCCATTTCGCCTCAGGCAGGTCCGTGCGGTTGAGCTGAATGTCATAGAATCCGTCACCATCATCACCGTCAAAGGTTAGCGTAACGCTTGTGGCGTATGGCTTCAGGGGTGGGTATATGATGTCATAGTCAATCTCCCCCGACTGCGGCATCCAGAACATCTTCTTCGGTTCAATGCCGTATTTCGACTCAAAGCGAAGCATATCGTATCTGTTGCGTTGGTTGTCTATGAGGTAACTCTCTGCTGCCATTATCCACATCTTTGGCCAATACTTGACATGCATGGACACTCTCGTGTAGGTGTCAGACAGTTCTATGCGCTTGAGTGTGTAGAGCCTGTCCCTTATTTTTATGTGGGCAGGATTCTCTATGCTTGTGGCGTAGCCAATGATTTGTTTGCCACTGCTGTCACGCAGCTCAATATGCTTGATGTTACTGATGGATTTGTTCATCTCTTTCACGGTGCGCAAGCCCCCTTGTGCGTGCATCATCGAGGCAAGAAGCATAGTCAGTATGGTCAGGTATAGTCTCATATCGTTGTTTGTTATTCGAAAACAATAGGAATGATGATGTATGTTGAAACGCCTTTTCCCTCATATCTTGCAGGCATCCAGTCAGGCATTGCGTAGGCTAACCTTATGGCTTCGCTGGCAAGTTCCATGTCGGTCGTTTCGTCAGTGATGGCTTCTGCGTTCTTCACCATGCCCGTATTGTTAATAAGGAGTCGCAGATATATCCTGCCCTTGCGATCCGTTATCGCCTTGTTCTTGTTTACAAAGGATGCCATTGCCGCATCGCCTCCCTTGAACTCTGGCTGCTGAGACGGATTGTTGCAGATGTCGTCCTGCTTGGTTGTAGTGTCTATTGATTTTTCCCGTTTAGGTTTTGTTGCCTTCACTGTAACATCTTCTTGCACAGAGGGGGGGTCTACAGCCTTATCTTTCTTGTTCGTAACGGAAGGCTTTGCCGCTTGCTCATCGCCTTGTGGCATGAGGATGTTTTCTATAGATTCCCTTAATCTTTGAACGAAGGCGGTGTTGCTGATACATACTGCCACAACGATGACGGATAGCATAAGAGCTACCACGATACACATCGTGCGCAGATAACGGTATTGCGGTTGCAGAGAAAGGTTGTATCTCTCCTTCGGCAACAACGGATAGTAATAATACGTCTTACCTTCCTGCTTGCTGTATGCCACGAACCCCTTCTTCGACAGACGTGTGAGAATAGTAGAAACGGTATTATATGCAGGCTTAGGGTCATCATATCTCTCCAGCACCTCGTTGGTACTCGCATGATGATTCATCTCCCACAATATGTTCATCACCTGTAGTTCGCTATGTGTCAGTCGCTCCTTTGGCATACATGTTTCGTCTATTCCCACATGCAAAGTTACTTAAAAAAGATTGATGAACCTCCCAATACCACCAAGTTTTTTCCTCCATCCCTATTGTTTTTAACAGATTTTTGTAGTTATTGGGTGTTAATAGTGTTAGAAAGAATACTCTTGTCTCATTTTAGTTAAAAATGTATATAAATCACCCATTTTGCCTTCGAAGTTGCTGAATATTGCAGAAAAATGATTACCTTTGCGCTCAAAGAGCGCGATACACTCGCAAATGAAGGGTTATAGCAACGTATGGCACGAATTATGATTACAGAGGCTCATTCGGTTGGCAATCTGACCATTGAGATGAAATTTAATGACAACACCATTCAGCGTGTCAATATTGGAGAGTTTATTCATGCCCATCCACATCCTCAATACGACAAATATCTGGATGAAGCAGAGTTTTTGAAATTCACTCTTGATGATGGAAATATAGTATGGGGTGAAGATTGGGATCTGATATTCCCAATTGAGCAACTCTATGCAGGTGCAA
>JAGHTW010000222.1 GCA_018065145.1 Candidatus Prevotella equi | reverse complement strand
TGGGGGATTCGAACCCCCGGTACGGTAACCCGTACGTCAGTTTAGCAAACTGGTGGTTTCAGCCACTCACCCAACCTTCCCTTTCTTATCCGGTTTGGGGTATTGCCGAACACCTCATTTCGGGTGCATAACAAGGTTAAATCTTTGATTCCCTTGATTTGCGGTTGCAAAGGTACGATATTTTTTTTGTTCTACCAAATTTTTTATAAACTTTTTCGTTTTTAACGATGTAAAATATTGGATTTATAAGGTAAAGTGATTGTAATGATAGGGGTTTCATCTCTCATGGATGCGCTTATACCGCATGTGTAATGCAATGAAGCGCTGCCTGTTTCGCGTAGTATTTGTCGCATGGTGAGATAATCAGCCGATGGCGTATCTGTAGTGAAGAGTTTTTGTGTCTGTTCTTCTGTTAGAGAAGATTTTGTGAGAGTGAAGTCTATGCTGATATAGTTAGCCGCAACATTGGATATTTGGCAACTTGGTGATGTACCTCCATTATTCCTTTTTAATAATAGTTTCAGGTATGTTATCAGTTCTTTGTTTGCAAGAATCGTGAAATTATTTTCGTTGGTTATTGAAGGGAACAGTTCTGTGAGGCTAATCTCAGTAGCGCGGAAGGTATAAGCGTCCATCTGCTTGTTTAATCCTTTTGTACTCAGCATAGCATAAAGTTCACGATAGTAGTTTACCGCAGATTCTATATCTTTGAGTTTGCCTCCTATATCAATCAACTGGCGTATTCTTGTTGGGTAATACATCGTTTCATGCTTTAGGGCACTTAGTTGGTTGGATGTTATATTATTAATAATGTGTAATTTCTCATATTCTGCTTTTGTCTTGTTTATGTTGTTTGTAATCTGTTCCTTGATTGTATTGATATGGCGCCTATAGTATATGAAATGTCTAAGATAGAAAAACCAAAATGCGGGTATTAGCATTATAATAAGAAGCAGGACAACAATCATAGATATGTTTGCTATCTGTTCTCTTTGTTCCATTTTTTGACAGTATGTCGTAAGCGTGGTATCTGCAGTACATTGCTTATACAATAGGTTATACATATAGTTGAAATATCTATATTTGTCCCATTGATGCAATGCTAATGCTGCTACGGCAGTCTCGTTATATAGTGATAATTTGATGCGATTGTCTATTGTGGAATCTGAAGTAACGATGTTATAGCATGAATCAGCATAAAGCATGGCATCAGTATATCTGCAAGCTATGTTACATTCGTAAAGGCTGTCTGTGAATCGTGCGGCTTCCTGATTGTTTTGTGATGTATTGGCAAAGAGAAGGGTTGGGACAAAGCAAAGGATGGTGAGTAACATTTTTGCTGCCAACGGAAGTCTAAAACGTATGCTTGTTCCTTTGCCCAATTGTGACTCTGCGTTAAATGTGCATACTGTGAACTGTGACGAGATTTTTCGATAGCGATCAATGATTCCTTTGCAGTTTATTAGTCCGAAACCATGGGATGCTCCATCTTGTAGAGTCTGTAAAGGATCAAGAACCTTTGTTAATTGTTCTTCCGTCATACCCTTTCCGTTGTCCGAAACACTTACCTCTGCAAATCCGGCGTCCTTGTCTTCTCTGCAGTCTATTGTTATGGTTCCGCCTTGAGTCATTGCTTTTCGTGCGTTGTCCATCAGTGTATTTATGAGGAATAGTGTCAATGCGGCATCTGCCTTGACCGTTGACGTGCATGGTTTTATATCAAGGTTGATGTCGTGCTGTGACAGAACGCTGGCACTTTGCTTTATGATTTGTAGTATATTATTGATGTTTACATTTTCAATCTTTGGTGCGATACTTCCCTGTCTTAGTTTTATCCATTGGGTGAGCATAGCATTCTGGTGGTCTATCGCCTCAGATAGTTCCGATGCGTACTTTAGACAAACTCGTTTCGTAGCATCGGTGGCATTGTCCTCTGCAGCTTTATTTATCGCTAACTTCATACGGTCAATAAGTGGCAACATTCCATTGACGATGGATATACGGGCACGTTGCTCTGTTGCTGCGCGTTGTTCGTTAGACAACTGTAATGTCAAAGCTTGTAATGATTCGTTTAGTACTTCTAGTTCTTCCTCTCCTTTGTCCGCTCTGTGACCTTTCTTTTTTCTCAGGTAAGAAAGTATTGCTATAGTAATACAAAGTAAGATAAATGCGGCAAATCCCCATGCTGCTAGTCTCCATGCCCTCTCTGTAGCCTCTTGCAATGCATCGACACGCGCTTCAAGTTGTCTGTCTTGACGAGTGCTGTCCTGTTGGTCAAGGTATGCATTGCGGTAATAGTCGCTAAGGTGCTTGTCGTCAATTGCTGCATAGGATATGGAGAATTGCTCATTGATTCTTGACAGTAGATCTGGTGCATCGTGCGTAGCAGGTATAGCAGAAGCTTGATGCAGACATTCTATAGAACTGTTCGCATTGCCTATAGCGAGATAACATGAAGCAAGGTTGCGCCATGCATCGGCAGTGAGATAAGTGTCATTCATAGATAGAAATATATCTACCGCTCTCTCTGCAAGGTTGCCTGCAAGCAACGTGTCGCTAATATCATTGTCATTAAGGTATCGTATTGAAGCGTGATCGAAATCTTTTGCCAGTTCTCTCACACTGTCATTTCGCAAATACATACTTAATGTCTGCATGGCAAGAGCCTGATATTTTTGGTAATTATTTCTTGAAGAGAGTATATAGCATTGTATCAGACAGTCGTATCCGCGAAGAATGTTCTCTCTGTTTTTATTTATATAATAAGGTTCAAAGAGTATCTTTCCCTGATGGTAGAGAAAATTAAGCCATTGTGCTGTGTCTGTGGTGATGTTTAGTGTACTGTTTGATGATAGTTCAAACATTATGTCCCTTGCTTCCTGCCTCTTTCCTATCTGGTAAAGATAGTCGGCCATTTCAAACGCAAACTGACTTTTGAATATCACCAGTTTCTTTTGTGCGCTTTGTGATAATGATTGTTTCCCGTTAAAATCTTTAGTTAATTTTTCTGCGTTGTATTTGTGTAGATAGAAGTCTTTGTTGAGGGCTTTTAGTCGGCAGTCATGCATAGCCTTCACCTCTTTTATTGCCAAGTCTATATTCTCTGATGCTGTTTTGTTGCTTATGTTTGTGCATGAACAGACCAGAGAAAAGAAAAGGCTCCACAATGTCGCAAGGAGCATAGTGGAGCCTTTGTGAAGATTATTATTAAGCACGAGCTTCTGCACAGTAACCGAGTGCTTCTTTACACTTGTCTGTGATGTACTGCCAGTCACCAGCCTTTACCTTGTCGCCAGGGAAGAGTTTAGAACCCATACCTACGCAGTAAACGCCAGCCTTGAACCACTTCTCAAGGTTCTCCTTCTCAGGAGCAACACCGCCTGTAACCATAATCTTAGACCAAGGCATTGGTGCCATAAGACCCTTGATGAGGTTAGGTCCAACGACATCTCCAGGGAATACCTTTGTGAAGTCGCATCCTACCTCCTGTGCTTTGCCAATCTCAGATGGTGTGAGGCAACCTGGACAGTATGTAACGCAACGTCTGTTGCATACGATAGCAATATCAGGGTTGAAGAGTGGTCCAACTACGAAATTGGCTCCAAGCTGTATATAGAGAGAAGCTGTAGGAGCGTCAACAACAGAACCGATACCGAGTGCGAGCTCTGGGCATTCTGTTGCAGCCCACTTTGAGAGCTCACCGAATACCTCGTGTGCGAAGTCACCACGGTTAGTAAACTCAAAAGCGCGAACGCCGCCATCGTAGCAAGCCTTAATTACATTCTTACAAACTTCAACGTCCTTGTTGTAGAATACAGGAACCATAGGTGCCTCGGCAATTTTTGCCATCACCTGAAACTTATCAAATTTTGCCATTTCTTTATTAACTGATTTTTGATAATGTTACTCGTTATCGGCTTAGCGCTGTACGCGACCGTTAGCATTACCGCCAGCGAGAGCCTCTACCTCAGCAACAGAAACGAGGTTGTAGTCTCCATTGATAGTGTGCTTAAGAGCAGATGCTGCAACAGCGAACTCAAGAGCCTCACCCTGTGTAGGCTTTGTGAGCAGACCGTGGATAAGACCACCAGAGAAAGAGTCACCACCACCTACGCGGTCAATGATTGGGTTGATCTCATAGCGCTTTGACTGATAGAACTCCTCACCGTTGTAGATGAGAGCCTTCCAACCGTTGAATGTAGCAGAGAAAGACTCACGGAGAGTAGAAACAACATACTTGAAGCCGAACTCTTCCTTCATCTGCTTGAAGATGCCTTCGTAACCAGCAGCGTTTGTCTCGCCACCCTCAACGTCAGCGTCTGGCTTGAAGCCAAGGCAGAGCTCTGCGTCTTCCTCGTTACCGATACATACGTCAACATACTGCATGAGAGGACGCATGATAGAGATAGCCTTCTCTGATGTCCAGAGCTTCTTACGGAAGTTGAGGTCAACAGAAACTGTTACACCG
>JAGHTW010000054.1 GCA_018065145.1 Candidatus Prevotella equi | reverse complement strand
GACAAGATTAACGACATTCCAACATCAGAATTTACTGAAGAAGGAGAAAGGTATGTACCAGACTTTTCTGATACTCAGGAAATCTCTGAACAAGATGGTTGCTACGAATTAAAGTAGGGTTCGCCCTACTCCAATTAACCATAGTATTAACATTAAAACTTGAAAATTATGAAAAAGATTATTACAGCGAAAGAGCAGTGGACAAGCGAACAGAAAAAACTTGAAGACAAGGGGTATCATTATGAAAAGTGTTGTGAAGACCTTGGTGCTATTAACGACAACGCTTTTTATCATTTCTTTAGTGAAGGAGTTGACTATTTCTTCTATAAGTACGACACCGCTTACGGAATGTTAGAGTGTACATTTGCTACAGCATCTGACTTATTGTTAAATAACTGGAGAGAACTTAACCCCAAAGATAGTTGGTACGACAAAGCAAAACTTGCCGAGTTCTTAATAAGAAAGGCACAAGGCGAGGATGTAGTCTCTCCGATTCCTCTCGAAGAGTTGTTGTGGATGGATATTTTTGACAGTAGTGTCAAAGAAACAGTATTCCTTGACAAGGAAATCGAGGTCTCTACCGAAGAGATTGAGGCTATCCGTAAGGAGATTGTAGAGCTTTGCAAGGGGCATTCTGCCAAAGAAGTTCGTGACATGTTCAAAGGTTACAATTTCGATGCAAAAGGGGAAAACACCTACGATTTTCTTTACGAAGGCTTCGTATTCAACATAAAAGATGAAGAAGAGTGTAGTTTCTTGTCTGGATGCGTTTATGGCAAGGATGGTACTGATTATGGCTATGTAGGAGAAGAAATCACTCTTCCTATCCCTCCAAAGGAAATCAAGTTGGATATGTCGGACATAGTTGACGAGAAGCCAGACCTCAGTGATTGGGGTATGACTATCAGTTATGACTACATCGTTCAACGTATGCGTGAAAGTTGTATCTGTCGTATCTCCGACATCTATCAGAAGATAGGAGAGAAGTATGTTGAGATTGACACTGTTACGTGGCTTGAAACTCACGGCAGCTTCGCAGATTACCAAGACTACTATAACGTAGCACTCACTCGCAATAGTAAAGGTGACGTTGTTCTTACAGGTACTGACACTGCAGAATGGGACGAATATATGACCGCAAATGACTGGTCATTCGTCTCACTCGAAGAAATGCTCTACATCATCAATCAGTTGACATCTAAGTAATCTTTCGGTCTGTCCTCCTGTAGGACAGGCTACCATTAACCAAAACTTAAAGTTATGAAGACAAGAGAATTTATCAAGAAAGTATTAGAACAAGGTAAGCGTTACGGCAGTTGTTTGAGTAATGACCCTATCATTACCCACGAACACAAGAATGGATGGCGCAACACTTGGAGCATACAAAGCCGTTGGAACGGACGTAAGGTTTATATCCGCTACAACAAGACAGTCAACGTGTACGGCTACGGCTATCGCAGTGTATTCGATATTATGAAACGTAGCGAGAAAGATTGGAACTTAGAATTAGTGTTTCAGTCTTATGCTATATTTACCGATATAGAAGCAACGGCAAAAGCAATAGATAGATACTTTCTCTATTCTTAAAAGGGCGTGGAGTATTCCACGTCGCTATTAACCAAAACTTAAAGTTATGAAAAAGAAATTTAATTGGGCGATAGTCCAGAGTACGTATTGTTTTGCTCAACCATTCGACACAAGGGAGGAAGCAGAGAAAGTTCTTCTCGAAATAAAAGAAAGAGAGGAGATAGGGGCTGACGAAGTAAGATTGATATACGTTGATGGGGTGCTTGTAAGACTTACTGTTGCTTACGGTCTTCATTGTTGGATGTATGACATCAAATCTTACGAAGAATTGATTAATTATAAAAACTATTACCCTCACTTATTCGATTAACCAAGACGGTCTTAGTACCGTCACTATTAACCCTAAAAACTTACAATTATGAACGAAAGATTTGAAAAGATTTACGAGATTGCAGAACGTGAAGGTTGGACGGTATCACACGAATTTAATTCCATTATGGAAGTTGAGTTTACGTTTAGCAAAAAATCTCCTGCTGGGCAAGACTTCAGTTTCACAATAGACGTTGAAGACGACGATGAAGAAGATTATGTGTTCGCAGAGTTGCGTGTCGCAGTCTATCGTTATTGGGAAGACCTCGATGTCAGCGAGGAAACCTACATTTGGCTTAACAGTCAAGGTCATGGTGTAAATGGTGCTCCGTGGGACATGAAAGACCTCTACGAAGACATGGAAGCCTGTGAGACTATGATTCACGACCTCTGGCTTGCGCTTGAAGGCATAGAAAAGCCTACTGAGGAGAAGCCAAAGCAATATGTCTACGAGGTCTTCCAGAGTGATGCGTGGCATACCACATACAATATTGCACACAGAGGTTGCTACCTCACACTTGAAGACGCAGTTGATGCAATCATAACAAACGGATATTTTGACGAAGAAGAGGATTTGGATTACGTCAGAAAACACCTCTTGGAATATCGCCAGACTCCAGATACAGGTGACATCAACTATGAAATATCTGCTATAGAAGTCGGAGAATGGGACAAGTAAATCTTAGCCCTACGTGACAGGTAGGGTGCTATTAACCAATAAATAACATTATTATGAACAGAAGTTTTGAGCAAGAATTTATGGAGGACATCTTTGACGTGATTAACAATAACAAACATTTTATCACGCAAGAACAGTTCGAGGAAAAATGGATTGACTACGAAATGGAGATAGATATTTCCTCCAAAGTAATAAAAGTTAGGAATCCGTTTACAGGTAAGCAATATCAAATAGAAATAGCAGAAACACCCTACGAAGATTAGTAGCCTTCGGGCTACACTATTAACCAAAAAAAAACATTAAACATTATGAAGACAATTAAAGTATCTTTCGACTACGAGGGCAAGCACTACGAAGTAAAGTGCAGTGTTAAACGTAACATCAAAGAACACGAATGGGAGCAAACGACCCATAAGTGGAACGAAGACGTTGACTTCTATAACAATGACGACGAGTATTACTCCGTGTGGCACTACGATGATTATGTAGAGATACAGGTATCGCACGACCTCACAAAGATTGAGAACGTCTTGCTATGGGGTAAAAACAAACATAATGATTGTATTGTCGCAGCCCTTGGGGAGTTCGAGAACTTCAAAGGTAGTGTTCGTGGTATGTGCTAACAAACGGTAGGTGTAACAACCTACCATCTATTAACCAATAAATAACATTATTATGACAAAAGAACAATTCCTTACAAAAGAAAATCTCGTGAACATTCTCAGTGGCGCAACCTACGGAAACTCAAGCGTACAAATCAAGTCGCCTCGTAAAGTTTACGACAAATTAAAAGAAGAATTTGGAGACAAATGGGACGAAATGTGCAGAGAAGATGTATGGGCAGAAGTCTTACTTCATGGCGGCAAGTTGGCTATATATGACCTTGAAGATGAAGACGAAGAAGGAAATGCACCTAAAATTAAAGTAGGTATTGAAGATTTTGGACGTGCGTTTGAAAAATGGCGCGACGAACGTCCACAAGATTACGCAGACTTCTGTACGGAGAATGACGACTTCTATACTGGTTGGAACTTCCTTCAGTACGTTCAGTTCGGAGAGATTGTCTACGGATAATCAAACAGCGGTGTTGAAAAACACACCGCAACAATTAACCAATTTTAACACAATAAATATAAACATTGTGCGTTATTTATTCACTAAACTTTAACAATATGAAGACAAACGAGATTTTATCAAACATCAGAAGTAATGGCGGTTTCAATAATTTCCGTAATTGGAACAAGAAAGAAGTCGCAGAGTGGGTAATGTCTAATTTCCCTTGTTCAAGGTATGTTGCGAACAAAGTAGCAGAACACCTTGCGTAAACAGTGCCGAAAGGCACTACAATTAACCCAAGTTTTAACTTAAAATTTTACATTACATTATGGCAAGTATGAGTTATTGCTGCATTGAGAACGCAGCTGGAGACCTCGCAGAAGCAGTCTGCAAGTTCAAGAACCGCCAAGAGGACGTACAGAGCAATCCCTACGAAAAGGCTTGCCTTGAAAACCTCTACGAGTTGTGCAAGGAGTTCGTTGATGCGTATGAAGAGTACGACGACGACCCAGAGGACTACATCAAGCATCACAGTAACACCGATGCTTACGACATCTAACAATCCCTCTTCGGAGGGAACTAATAATCACTAAAAACTTTATAATATGAACAAAATCTTAGAAAAGAAAATCAGTAACGCACTTCTTCTTCTGGCAATACAGAAGATTGACTACTTCACATTTGCAAGAGCAATAAGGTGGGACGATGTGCTCTCAGATGCTCTACAGCCACTTGTGGAAATGTATGTCAAGTTTCTTGGTAACAAACCAGAGGAAACCCCAGAAAGTATTCTTGTAACATTTGCACAGAAGTTGTTAGGACTGAAGGAGAGGTTTGTACCTTTCACTCGTATCGTAGGCTCTATCAAGCGTAGAAGGTTCAACTTTGACAAGATTGTCAAACGTGGAACATACGACAAGTGGAATATGTCTCTGTTAAAAAACGAGGACGGAACATACGTAGTGTATCTCCCTACGATACATACTACTATAACGTCAACAAGAGACGAGATAATATCGGTAGATATTGACTACAAGAAAATATAATATGTTCACAATTCTCATTCTTATCGGTTTTCCTTTCCTCGTACTTGACGCAATGCACAACGCAGGAAAGTAGTTATTAACAATTAAATACACAAAAAGATGTTCACAATTTTCTTCGCACTTTTTTGCTGGGGTATCGTTTTTGACGCATGTAAGAACGCTGGCAAGATGTAAAGAGGTTGGGTCTTAGTACCCAACCCACCATTAACCTATACATTAACTTAAAACAAAACATTATGAACAAAGCAAGAAGAAGAGAAATTTCAGAGGTTATCGAACGCTTGGAAGCATGTAAGGCAGACCTTGATGTGCTGCGAGACGAGGAACAAGAATGCTTCGACAACCTGCCAGAAGCATTACAAGATGCAGAGAAAGGCGAGACCATGCAGGAGAATGCAGACGACCTCGAAAATGCCTGTGACGAGATTGATAATATCATAGAGAGTCTGCAAGAGGTCGTAGACCGCTAAAACAGGCGTTCTGAGCGCGTATATAGTGTCGGGCGGTATAATTATCCACCCGACCTCTATTAACCCCTTAAAACGAGAAAAGTTATGAAAGTATTTCCAGCGTATTACGAATGGCATTTGACTGACGACGACAACAATGTTATCTTTGCTCTCAACGACCCATCGGAAAATCTGTATTGGCACGAAGACGAAGACTTGAACAAAATCGAAGAGCCAATCCCTATGACCCTCGAAGAAGTACAGGACTACATTGAGTTCGCAATGAGAGAGTCTGTTGACGACAACCACGAATGGCAGGACGGCTCAAAGTGGAATATGTCTGAGGAGCAGATTGCTAAAGGTCGCAAACTTATGGCGCAAGTGCTTTACGACTACTATCTAAAGTAGTCAATACAAGGCGGTACTACACCGCTTTGTAACAACTAACCCTTAAAATATTTAGAATTATGAAACTTTGTAAGAACAAACAGAGTTGGATTCAGTCCTACCTCGAAGAGCAGATTGACGTAAATGACCTCGTAAAGAACGGCGAAGTTACAGTTGGCAATTTCAAAGTGGTCTATACTGAAACATCGAATGAGAACTACGACCCCGAACACCCCGACGACGGAGACCCAGAGTTGTGGTTCGATGTAGATATAATCAATGACGCAAACGACGCTACACAGTCTGGCGACAACTTGGGAAGCGCAAGTATGACACCAATATACTACGATAAATTCCACGATGTCTGGATATGCTTCAATGAGGCAATGAGAAACTTCTTCGATGGCTACGACTGGCAACCCGACGAATGGTCTATGAAGACATTCGGTTTCTAATCTATGGTAGGGAAATTCGTTTCCCTACCAACAATTAACCAAAGTATAACTTAAAACAATATCATTATGGCAAAAATCCTTGGCAATTACGACACGTATGACGTGTTTCTGTTCGGAAATTATGTAGCCACTGCACACGTTGAGATAGACGGCGGTGCATTCGCAGCAAAGAAGAGAGCTTGCAAATTAAAGAAAAGTCTCACACCTCACTTCGAGGAACTGGAGGTGAAATTTACAGGAAGATTCTAAGGTTTACAACTGTTAACGAAATCCGTTTCGTTAACAACTATTAACCCAAGTATTAATTCAAAACATTTACATTATGACGAACATTGAAATTCAGACATTGGACGCAGTTAAATCTGCAAGTAGAGAAATCACCAGACACATCGAGGGTCTTCACAACACCGACAAGAAATGGGAGCAAAGACGCTACGAGATAGCAAAGGACGTTCTTGCGAACCTCGTAGGAGCACAATGGAATATGAACGAAGATACTCACGTTGCAAAGGCGGTTCGTCTTGCTGACAAACTTATTGAGGAACTTAGAAAACCAACAGAGTAATGGAGAAATTCGACGAAAAATTCTATATGGGAATGCTCAACGACGCATTAACAGTAGGTCTGCCGATTATCAGTACAGATACGGCGGCAAGACTTATGGCTATCACCTACATCTATGGTGGTGGTAACGAGGCATTGGTATTATCGCCAAAGTTTCAATGTGACTGCAAGTACATCCAGAAGAGATTCGGAATACAAGGCGGCGAAATTCCAGATGCAGAATTTGCCTCTGTACTGAAAGGTTACGTCAAGGAACTTGAAGGCTCAAAGGAGTGTCCGCAATGGGTTCACGACTTGATGAAGAAAAGGTATAACATCAAATTGTATGTAAAGCAATGGTTATAGGCAATGGCTTCTTCAGTGATACTCTGCCTGACGCAATACAGGAAATGGAATTGAGAGCACAGTCAAATGTGGCTCTCGTTCCTCTTCCTGTAAACGGCAACATTATGTATTACATATCCGACAAAGGGCACACGTTCGGAGTACAGAAAATCGGAGATAGGTACATTGTCAGACAGAAGAAGAACATAAGGCTAAAAAGAGGATGGTCTATGCGGTGGAGTTCAGATGCAAAAGACCACCAGACAGACCTGTGCCTCTGTATGTATAACGCATTCGTAGTAAAGACATGGCAAGATAAAATCCTACCCTCATTCAAGGACGGTAATCAATACAACTGCATATTATCAAACTTGTATATACCAGAGAAGGTGTTCCACCAAGAATACGTTGACAGGATGAACCTGCTTGCAGATGTTTACAAGGATAATTTCAGAAAGGTATGCTACTTCTTGCAATGGCGTACAGGAATAAACTTTGAAGACGCAAAAGACATAACGTCTGAAGTATTCCTTTATCTCACCACCACAGGTTATAATTCCACCGTCTATCTTGACGACAACTTTGTTGGACTCTGGAAGAAGCAAGGGGTCAGACGTTCTTATGACTTCTTTGACCACAAAAAAATGAATGTATATGATGCTGATTTATGCCACTCAAAGGATAAAGGATTTGAAATAGACCTCATACCCGTCTTACACGGCACTAAGAGACAAAACTACGTCCGACACTACATCGAAGGCTACAGCCACTCTGAAATAGCAAAAATAACAAACTCAAAAACTTCTACTGTTAGGTCGGAATGCAGTAGGGCAATGAAATTCTTAAAACGATACTTAAATTATTACGAAAATGGAAAATCTACATGATTGGAGCAACAGAATGCAAGGCGCGAGACTGATGCTCATAAAACTCTACGACGACGACGGCATGACTATGTTCGTCAGTGGTAAGCACAGCAAAGACAAAGTCTATACCAGAGCAATCGTCAATCTTATCAGAGAGGATTTGAGAAACGTAGAAAATTACCTCCTTGGAACACAGATTGGCTTCCGTAAGCACGTCCGCAGTCATAAAGGTAAACTCGTTTCCTGTGAAGCGTATTTTATTGAATAAACAGCCCCTACTATGTAGGGGTGCTAATAACCGAGAAACTTTTTTTTCTTAAAAATTGTAAAAATATTTTGACGACAAGAAATAAAGTCGTAACTTTGCACCGTCAAATGATACGGAGTAGCGGTCGTAATCACGAGATAGGTTAAGAAACAAGGTGAAGCCACATAAGAGGCACATCCATATACGAAGCCGTCCGAAGACAATCCGCTACTTGTCCGAAGACGGCTTCTCTTTTTGTGTCCCAACCGAGCGAAATGGAGAAGGAACAAAGGAGAATACCGTCACATTAGACCATCGCAGTCTTTTTGTCAACGTGAAGTAAGAAGCCACTGGGGACTGCAAACGATGAAGCCTACAGGGAACTGTACCAAGGGCAACGCAGGTTAAGAACGGAAGCGTGTACAGGTTGAGCTAACAACAAAGCCGTTATGGGAAGAAGCAGTAGTTTGTGGTCGTCCCCTCCGAAGTCGACGGTGTCGTCAGAAAGAGTTTAGACCTTTTGAGGTTAAAAAAGACGATTTTTCATCGCCTTAAGGGGTCTTTACAACCGAGTCTTAGATGTTTCAGTTTTTATTTCTTAAAATATAGAGAATATGATAAATAACAGTAAAAGTACAGAAAAGTTTATTAAGGAGAATACGAATCAATTAAGATTGAAACTCCAGAACAAAAAGAGTGAAGCAGAAACAAAGTTTGCCCAACTTTTAACAAAAGCGAATGTCTACTTTATGAGAGAGAAGACAAACTACAAGTTTGGTACAAGGTGGTGTTTCTTTGATTTTTGGCTTCCAAAACTGCGAATATACGTCGAAATAGACGGTGCTGAACACAATACTGCGGAACAGCAACAAATAGACCGAGAAAAAGAAAAGATAATACACGACAAACAAATGTATGTCGCTCGTTTTACAAACGAGGAAGTTCTTCAGATGAACGAAATATCAGAAGACTTTATCATAGACAGAATGGTTCAATGTGCTATGAAGAGAAAGAAAAAGCACAGAAACTTTGATGTCATTCGTGAAAAATATCTTTCACAAGTCAATGACGTACAGGAGGGTATTCGCCAAAATGTCACCAGAGTAAAATGGGATAGGATAGATATGGACAAGAAAGTATATCTATACGACCATTTTATAGGGGAGTATTTTGTATTTGATAATATCATCGAACTAAAAGTAACCCTTGGTAAAGGACATACTATTGAAGACTTTCTGTATATGCTTGAAGAATGTGACTACAATCGTATAGGAAATAGACGATACGTTTTAGCATATACTCAAAGCGAGTGTGAAAATAGAGTTATGAATGCCTTTTGTTAAAATAAAGAAATATGGACTTAAAAACATTACAGGAAAGACAAAATTGGACGCTCGACCAGAAAATATATCATAGTCTGGAAGTCATAGATAACTTTATTGCAAGAATGAATGGTAAGGTTTATGTGGCTTGGAGCATGGGAAAAGACTCTTGTGTATTGGTAGACCTCGTAAGAAGAGTAAAACCAGACGTGACTTGTGTGTTCGTAAATACTGGTTGTGAGTACCCCGACCTCGTATATTTTGCCAGAGAACAACAAAAGAAAATAGAATTAGGGGGGGGTAAACTACTGATAATTAGACCATTACTAACACCGAAACAAGTCTGGGCAAAATACGGTTTCCCTCTGGTAAGCAAAGAGGTGGGGGAAAATGTGCATACTATCCGTATAAATCCAAACTGTATAAAGTCTAAAAAAGCATTGGGTCTTATAAATCCAGATAGTAGGTTCAAACTTGCAAAACGATGGAGATACCTAATAGACGAGCCGTATCATACAAGTAATATGTGTTGCGACAAATTGAAGAAAGAGCCGTCACATCGTATAGCAAAGCAATATGGACTTGCACCTATTCTTGGTACATTGGCAAGTGAAAGCCAGTTGAGAGAAAAGACTTATATCAGACGCGGTGGTTGCAATGTCTTCGGTGATACGATAGAAAAGTCAAGTTCTCTGCCTTTGTCAATATGGACAGACAAGGATATATGGGATTACATAAAGAAGTACAAAGTGGAAATTCCAAAGATATACTATGGTTGCGTAGAACGTACAGGTTGTGTCGGTTGCGCTATGGGAGCGTATCACAACGACGATGTAAGATTTGACCTTCTTTATCACTACTACCCTAAATACTACAAAGCCATAATGAATTACACCAATAATGGCGTTACATATAGGGAAGCCGTAAGAAAGATGTTAGCAGTTACTGGCAAAGTTTTACCAGACGAGCAATTTATACAACAAACAAATCTTTTTGAACAATGAACGAATACGAAATCTATGTAAAGGGTCATTTTGACCGAGAAACAGGTAACGGAGGAGGTTGCTACGCTGTATATAACGGCAATCCAGACGAGGCAGTTCTCAAGAGTAAACATTTTGCCCCGAACACACGCAAATCTGCCCACGAGATAGAGTTAATCTGTGCATGGTCGGCGTTGTTCCACGTAGACCCCAGAAGCAGGGTTAGACTCAGCACCAACGACAACAGTCTCTACCACGCTATCAAGCACGAAACCTACGTTGAGGGTTATGCAAATGACGAGTTTGTTAAAAAATTCTACGAGGTAAAGATAACACGACACCTTGACGTAGAAGTGATATTTACTCCAAAAAGAAACAACGGTATAATAATGGACAATGTAAGCGACATCGCGCTTAGAGAAATGGAGGGTAAACAATGACAATAGAAGAACTTGAAGCGGAAAATGAACAACTCCGAGACGAATTAGACGCTTTGCACATGCGCTATCTCTCACAGGTCTCTCTGTGGGAGTCAAACTACAAAAAGTTAAAGAAAAAACTTGAAGAACCTGTTGACAGGGATAGAATACGTGCGAATATAACAAAATTAAAAAAAGACCATAATAATCCTTACAGACTTGCAGCAATATCTATTGGCGTAAACTATTTTGATAGAGGTTACGAAGCAGGTTATCGTAAAGCATGGGAGGACAAGCAATGACAAAGAACGAACTTATATGCGTACTTGACGTTATCGACCTCGAATACGACGACGAATATCTTAGTCGTATATTGTCAGAGATTAACAGAAGATTGAAAACTTGGAAAACTTACAGACAAAGATATGACAATAAAATCATATAAGTATATCGTGCAAATCAAGGGAGTGATGAACAACATGACGTTTAGGACTTTTGAAGATGCACTCGAAACTATCAAGATATGTATGCCCTGCAAGGCTACAATAGAAGCAAAGGAGGCGTAATATGGAAAGTTACATCAAACAAGGTGATTGTCTGGAACTCATGAAAGAAATACCAGACGCAAGCGTGGACATGATATTAGCAGACCCTCCATATTCTGTGCTCCATCGGAACAACAAACACGTTCAATGGGATAGAATAATCCCTTTTGAGCCTCTGTGGGAGCAATACCTACGCATAGCAAAGCCTAATGCAGCCATAGTATTATTCTGCCAAGGAATGTTTACCGCGCAACTCATGATGTCACAGCCTAAACTCTGGAAGTACAACCTTATCTGGGAGAAAAGCAGAGCCACAGGCTTCCTCAACGCCAATCGTATGCCTATGCGTAGCCATGAGGATATAGCGGTGTTCTACCGCAGTCAACCTACCTACAATCCGCAGTGGCGTGACGGAGAAAGTCATAGCACAGGTAACGGCGTACATAAGGAAACCAACCAGTGCTACGGAGAAATAAAGCGAAACAAAGTAGGACAACTTTACGACTACGACAAAAGCAGTATCAAAGTTGTACCGCCGACTGGCAAATCATTTCCTCATTCCGTACTGCATTTCAAGAAAGAACACGGCAAAGAAGTATTCCATCCAACTCAGAAGAGCGTAGACTTACTCCGTTGGCTCATAAGAACGTACACTAATGAAGGCGAGGTCGTATTAGATAATACGATGGGTAGTGGTTCTACAATCATAGCCGCCATACGAGAGAAGCGCAAGTACATCGGCTTCGAGTTGAACCAAGAGTATTTCTCCAAGGCAAGCGAAAGAATACATAAAGAAGAATCTCAAATATCATTATTCGATTAAATACGAAAACAACGCTTATGAAAGTAAAAGTCAAAAAAATCACAGGTTGGGAACGTGTAGTAAATGCCGCACGTTTTACCGCACACAAAGAAGAGTTGGGTCACGAACCCTCCGACCAATGGAAGAAAAAGATTGCATTAAGTGAACATTCTCCTTTCCGTCTGCTTGAGTTCGACATTCAGTTGACAGATGTTCCCTACTACGTAGTCATGCACCTCGTAAGACATTTTATGGGTGTTGAGAAATTCGTAACCACCCAGAGAGAAGACCGTACAACGTCTGGCACTCCAAGAAGCGAGTTAAAGCAGGACGCACTGGTAGGAGTACAGTTTTCTGCCAACGCACAGGCACTCGTTAATATTAGCCGCAAAAGATTGTGCCACAAAGCGCACCCAGAGACGCGCTTGGCTTGGTATAAGATTAGGGAGGCTATTGAAGAAATAGACCCTGTGGTTGCAAGCGTTATGAGACGTGAGTGTTGCTACCGTGGGCGATGTCCAGAAGCACAGTGTTGTGGCTACGACAAAACAGAAGCATTTCAGAATGAACTTAAAGAATATTGGAAGGTATGACAAGAGAAGAAATCAAAGAAGCACTTGATAACAAGCAGATAGTTTGTTACAAGGAGAGCCGCTACAGAGTTCAGTACGACCTCTTTAATGAGATAATGGTTATTGATGTACGCAGTGAGCCGTCTGGTTCTCTACTCACATTTGGTGCGGAAAAGGATTGTTACATCCTAAAAAATAGTTAATAAATTTTGCCGTATAAAAAACTTTTACTACCTTTGCAAATGTTTAGGTTAGTTTAATAAGTTATTAAGTTAATTAGCAGAAGACCGTAAAGATTGTCTTGCGGTCTTCTTTTACACAAAAAAAAGAAGAAAAAAATGAGAAATCCTATCAAAATCTACCTCGATTGGGTTAACAAAAACGACCTAAACGACAAGAAGCGCGAATACAACGACAGTATTCAAGTTAGAGAGTTTAACGGACAACTTTATATCTGCTACAAGGATATCCCACTTGTAAGACAAGACCAGTTGAACGGAGATATATGTAAAATTGTGCAGGAATGCCGTAAGTCAGCTATTCAAAGCCTTTCTTGATATGGATACCAAACTGAATATACATGAGATAGAATTTTATCTCGCAACATACTCTGGTTGGCGCAAGAACATCGTTGTGCCTAACGTGTCTTGGGGGTTCTTCAATACCCACGAAGCCGACCTGCTTGTTATGACACCGTCAGGCTACCTTACAGAGATAGAAATCAAGAGAAGTTATCAAGACCTCTTGGCAGACTTTGCAAAGACAACCAACCACTACGAGAACAAAGTGGAGCACATGTACTACGCAGTCCCAAAGTCTATCGCAGAGAAAAGTTGGGAAGCCATACTGAGGTCATTCCACGGCAATAAGCCTAAATGTGGAATGCTGACATATTCTGAAGGAGGTTTTATACAAGTGTACGCTCCAGCACCGTCTATCTCTATGCTGAAAGGTATAAACAAGGAAAGCAATAAACTCTACATTGAAGAACAGTTAAAGATTGCAAGACTTGGCAATATGCGTTACTGGACACTCGCAGACAAAGTATTAGAAAATTACCAAAACAATAACGACAACAAAAATTAACAACAATGGATTTAATTGTGACAGGTAGAGCGATTATGGCATTGCCTATACGCTCTGGAGTAAGTCAACGCGGTACGGAATGGAAGAGCCGCGAGTACATCATTCAGACCGAAGAGAGATACCCAAGAAAGGTGTTGTTCAACGTCTTCGGCGAGGATAAGATTAACGAGTTCGCCATACATAGCGGAGACCTCGTAGAAGCGCATCTTGAAATAGAGTGCCGTGAGTATAACGGTAAGTATTTCAACAATGTCACAGCGTGGAAGGTAGAACACGTTGATGCTAATGCAGCACAGCAGCAACAGGCACAGCCAGCACCACCCCCCTCGAATCAAAGCCCTAATCAGTCTAATCAAGGAACTTCTGTTAGTTCCAGCCAACCAGCAAGCGACGACATTTTTTAATCATATAAAAGAAAAGTACAATGAAGACATTAAATTCTAAATGGTTTGAGTGTAAAGTGCGCTACGATAAAATGTCGGAGGACGGCACTACCAAAAAAGTAACTGAACAGTTCGTAGTAGACGCACTCGGTTTCTCCGAAGCCGAAGCATGTGTGACGGACGAAGTTTCAGCATTTATCAACGGAGATTTCGACATCGTAGCCGAAAAGATTGCACCTTACCGTGAGGTGTTCTTCACAGAGAAACCTGCTGACGACAAGTGGTATCACGCCAAAATAAACTTAATCACCGTTGACGAAAAGACAGGTAAGGAAAAGAAGAACATTATCCATCACCTCGTTCAAAGTAACACCTTCGAGAACGCCAGAAAAAATATCTCTGAAGTCTATGATAAGACCATGATGGACTTTGAAATCGCCAAGATTTCAGAAACTAACATTCTTGACGTATTCGAGCATGAAGCATAACAACTCATTATGCAATACGTGCCGTCATAAACGTGAATGTATCGGCGGTGCGTATTGCACATCGAAGAAAGCATACGTTGAATATCAAAACATAACAGATTGCGATAACTATGAAAACAAAGCCAGAAATATTCGCCGACATCTTGGGCAAGATGTTTGAGACCTACAAGAAGAAAAATCACGATTACAGCGTGAACGGTAAATCAAGTTTTGAGAAAGGTTTTGAGAACTTCGGTTTGACCAGTCTCGCCATACGTTTAGGTGACAAAGTTGACAGGTTGACCGCCTTTGCCAAAACTGGCGATTTGCAGGTTACTGACGAAGGTATTGAAGAGACTATACTTGACACCGCTGTTTACGCCGTGCTTGGTCTGGTAGAAATCGAATACCAGAAACAAAGCGTTAAAGAAAGTTAAGAGTTATAAACTTTTTTGGTGGTATCAGAAAAAAAGTCGTAACTTTGCATCGGTTTTGAGATAGCTCAGTTAGTTAGAGCGTCGGATATTGTAACTCCGAAGGTCGTTGGTGCAAATCCAACTCTCATCACCCACCAGTCCCTTTAGCTCAGTTGGTTAGAGCCGTGGCAGTTATCTGTCTGGATGGCGCAGGTTCAAGTCCTGCAAGGGGCGCAATATCGCGGAGGTAGAGCAGTTGGTAGCTCGCAAGGTTCATAACCTTGAGGTCGGGAGTTCGAGCCTCCCCTTCGCAACTATTTATGGGAATAGCGCAGTTGGTTAGCGTACCTCACTTGGGCTGAGGTGGTCGGGAGTTCGAGTCTCTCTTCCCATACAAATATAAAGATAGCTCGCACCTATCGAACAGAAACATAATGGGCATGGTAAGTAGTTGAGGTGTGCGAGACCTTAATGAACACCTTGCCTTATTTTTTTAGTATGAAAAAATTCGCAATTTACATTCGTGTTAGTACAACCAAGCAAGGAGATTCAAAATTAGGCTTGGAAGGTCAGCTTGCAGCTTGTACTAATTACATTAATTCTCAGAACGGAAGTGTTGATAAAGTCTTTCAAGACATTGAAAGTGGCAAATCTCGCACACGTAAGGGTTTGTGGGCGGCAATAGATTACTGTAAAGAAACGGGTAATACGCTGGTTATAAACAAATTAGACAGATTGGCACGCGATGTCGAGTTTACCTTTAAGGTTATTAACACTGGTATTGATATTCACTTTGTAGATATGCCAGTTGTAAACACAATGATACTCGGTGTTTTTGCTTCTGTTGCTCAGTATGAAAGAGAACTTATTAGTTCACGTACCAAGGCAGCTCTGAAAGCAAAGAAAGACCGTGGCGAGACTTGGAGTGAGAACTACGGCAAGAATACGGGTACTACTCGTGCCGTGGCTTGTAAGGCGGCTAACACGGCTTCCTGCAAGGCAAAGAAAGAAGCCGCTAAGTCAAACGAAAACAACAAGCGTTTCTGGCAGTTCGTCAAGACCCTTGAAAAGATGTACGGACGTGCTTACAAGGCAAAGGACGCACAGGTATTCGTAGACGAACTCAACCGAAACAACATCAAGACCGCTACAGGTATGGAATACGATATACCTCGCTTCCGTGCTATGTATGCGAAATGTAAGAAATTATTTGCATAATTCATAAAATTTTAGTAACTTTGCACTATGAAAAAAGTAATTCTTAAAAAGATTAGTGTCCAGAACTTCCGAAGCAAGTCCTTTGAATTTGCCTTCGGCGAGAAGAATGTATTGTCTGGACGTAATCGTTGTGGTAAATCAACGGTCAAGAACGCCTTTCTGTGGCTTCTCACAGGCTATGACGATGAAGACCGTGCTAACTTCAATCTCTTCGACACAACGGTTGAATACACCCACGACACAGCCATTCCTGCGGAAGTATCTGCCGTACTCCAGATAGACGACTTGGAGTACGAGTTAAAGCGTAGCGCACGTATGGGTTGGACACGTCCACGTGGCAAGGAAGAGTTCGAGCGCAAGAACTCCGATGATTACTCATTCAGCATTGACGGCATTGACCGCACAGCAACGGAGTTCAAGAAGTGGGTAGAAGACAACCTTGCTCCTGTTGATATGGTCAAGTGTATGCTTAACACTCAGCACTTCCTCTATCTCGTAGAGGACTGGAAGGTTCAGCGCAAGTATCTCGCAAATATCGCAGGAAAAATCTCTGATAGCGACTACACAGGCGACTACACGGAACTTTTCGACCAGTTCAAGAAGTATACCGCAGAAGAACTCCTTGAACGTCTGAAGACATTACTCCTGCCATTAAAGAAAGCCTTGGGTACTGAGAATACAAAGGGCGAGAAGACCGTAGAGTTAGAGGTCTTGCAGAAGAACCTCATAGACCTCAAAAGTATTGTAGATGCCGAACTCGCACTCAACACTCTCAAAGAAGAGCGTGACAAGGTACAGGCAGAAATCCGTGATATGCAAGCACCTATTGCAGACATCGCAAAGAAGCGTGAAGAAGTCTACAAGGAAATAGAAAAACTTGAACGTGACTTGCGTGAAGCAAAGATTGCCTACAATAAGAAGCAACAGGAGTTGCGTTCGGGTATGGAGAACGAGATAGCAACTGCCAACGCAAAGAACGATGTTCTTGCAAGAGAAAACGCTGCCTCCAAGCGTCTCTACGAACAGAAACAACAGTCTATTATAAGCAATAAGGCTCGTTTGGAAAAAATGGAAGTCAGATTACAGGAACTTCGTACTGAGAATATCGCAATTAAGTCTCGTGAGTTCTCCGACAATGTCTGCTCTTATTGCGGTGCTCCTCTCAGCGAGGAAAAGATAGCTGAAAACAAGGCTAAGTTCGATGCACAGAAAGAGCGTGACCGTGAGAATAACAAGAATGAGGGACTGCAACTCAAACAGAGTATCGAAACCCTCAAAGCTGACATTGAACTCGCTCAGAAGGATGTGGACGCAGGACTGCAACAACATACATACGTCAACGTAGACGATGTCCGCGTGAAACTTCATAAGGCTATAATGGATACTGTTCCTTTCGAGAACACAGACAAGTGCCACGAAATTCAGAAATCTATTGAAGATACTCAAAAGACTATGCCAGAACTGCCTACCATTGATACAACCGCACAGGACACTCGTATCAAGGAACTCAACGAAAAGATTGACGAGGTAATTCGTGTCGCAGGTCAACGTGGTCTCTATACCCGACAGACACAACAAATTGACGCAGTAAAGGCAGAAATGAAGGCAATGGCGCAGGAACGCGCTTCACTCGAAAAGATTGAACAGCAACTTGTGGCATACGAACAGGAGAAAGCCGATATTGTAGGCAAGCGCGTCAACAACTTCTTCGACAAGTGCCACGTGTCTATGTTCTCCGTCAAGAAGGACGGTAGCCTTGCTCCTAACTGCGTAATCACGATGGACGGTAGACGGGCTGCTACACTCAACAAGGAGGGCACGATTACCGCAGGTGTTGATGTCAGCAATGCCTTCTGTAAGTTCTATGGTCTCAACCTTCCTCTCTTCGTAGACGACTACGAAAGCGTGAGCGCAGACAGAGAGATTGTATCTGACCGCCAGATTATCGCCCTCAAAGTAGACAACTCAGATTTAACTCTAACAGAAATGTAATATGGACGCAATAGGATATAGCCTAAAGATGAACTTCGCAGATTTCTTTGGCGCAGAAATTGAAAAGCGTGAGGTCAACGGAATAATGGAGGACTGTCTGGTTATTCCTATGCGCCTCAATGGTATGTATCTCTCCAAGAAAAAAGGCAACCGTGGCATATTCTTCTATGCCTCGGCTATGCCTACTAAAATAAGTCAATTCGGACAAAGCCATTATCTCGTACAAAGTCCAAAGGAAGAGATACAGAAAGAGTTGATAGAACTTGGCTATAAGCCACGTAATATCTTCGGATTTATGAAGTGCGTATTCCGTAAAAAGGAGAAACACAGAGACGGCAATCTTAAAAAACTCGACCAAATACTTTATGGTGATTTTTAATTCATAAACTCTAAAAAAAAACAACAATTATGACAAACAGAGACAACCTCGCACTTTGTGCAATGCAGGTACTCCTCAAGGAGGAATGCAAGACTCACATTACACTGTGGAATCGTATCAAGAGAATGTTCGGATTTTCGTACTACTCTTTCGTAAGAGTCGACCCTACTCGTATCGCCAGTCGTGCATACGCTATCGCAGACCGTATGGTTGACGTAAGTGAAGACCCTTCAAACAACGGATAACTATGGCAGACGTAAAACAAAGTTCTAAAAACGTAGGCGACTTGGTACTTAGTCGCATTGACGACATGTCAAAAGTTGGTCTTTGCCTCCCAGAGGGTTACAATGTTACCAACGCAGTAAAAGCATCACTCCTTACTTTACAGGAGGTAAAAGACAAAGACGGTAAGCCAGCACTTGACGTTTGTACTACTGCAAGTATTCAGTCAGCACTCTTTGAAATGTGTCTCAGAGGTCTGTCTGTTGCAGATAAATCTTGCTATATGGTCGTTAGAGGCAACAAACTATGTATGACCCCTTCGTATTTTGGTCGTGTAAAAGAGGCTCGACGTATCTACCCTCAGTGGAATCCGCGTGCGGTTGTTGTTCGCGAAGGAGACGAGTTTTTGTTTGAAGTAGACCCAGCAACAGGAGAAAAGAAACTCGTCAAGCATGAACAAAAACTCGAAAACCTTGATAATGATTTTGTGGGTGCTTATCTCTACGCCCCAACCCTTGATGGCAGCCACAACGAACTCCATATTATGACCAAACGTCAAATACTGGCGGCATGGTCTAAAAGTTCAAGTAAGACCCAATCTGTCCACAAGCAGTTCGAGGAACGTATGGTGCAGAAGACTATCATTAACTCTGTATGTAATATGCTCGTCAATTCACACCCAGAAAACAGTAGGTTTGCTGATAATTCTGACGACCCTAACGCCCCAGAATCTACCGACGAGATAGCGGACTATGAAGAGGTTGTAGACGCTCCAGAAGCACTTCCAGAAGCACCTGTAAACGTAGACGCGGAAACAGGTGAAATCAAGAACGACCCTGCGCCAGAAGCACCTGCACAGGCTCAGACACAGAATAACGACAGCGACTTCTAATGGAGAATACACAATACTTTGAGTATAACAATGGCATATATCCTTGCCCACTGTGCATAGCGGTGGGCAGGGATTGGCACAACGACGATTTTGACGAGTTGTGTAATCGCCAACTGGAAGACGATGTGCGTGCGAGGACATACGATACACAAACAAAAGAAGGCAAAAAATGTGTGCTAATACGTTTTGCGAACAAGAAAGCCATAACTATGGAGGTTGTAGCCCACGAAGCCTTACATGCAGCATTGTTCATTTTTGACTACATTGGTTGTGAAGTAACAGCAACAACCTCAGAACCTGCGGCATATCTTTTGCAGTGGATTGCACGCGGTTGTGAAGACGTAAAACTTGGTAAAACAGAAGAATAATAATCACGCGACAGAAATGAAGGAAGAACTTATAATAAGAATAGCAAATAGGGTTAATTCAACCATTATTCCCTTATGTCAACCTTACGAAATAAATTTTGGAGGTTGTGGGATGTTTGCAGTCTTATTATGCAGACAAATACGAAAGTATTGTTTGCAGGTAAAAATAAGAGCATATCATACAAAAGAAAGAAACAACTTTTATGGCGCAGAACACTATTCCGTTGTTTTTTATAATTATGAGTTCAATTCGTTTAAGCAACCATTCCAAAATACACAAGATGTAAACTTTGAAGAAGTAAACGAAGAAGACTTGTACTGGTTAAAAAATGCGTGCGAGGGGTACAACCATAGAAATGACATTGAAATTAAAGAAATTATTAGCAAAAATATTTAGAATTATGAAGAAGAACGAAAATTTTACTATCAGTTTCGGTTGGGGAGAAAGAGAACTTACAAATACTACAAGAGTAGGGGCAATGTATTGCTTCAAATATTGTACCGTAAACACTTTTAATTCATAATTAATGAATATAAAAAAATACGTTATATGATTTAATGAATTACATACTATATTTCTTGTAGAAATTGACAATTAAAGCACTGGAGGATAGACAATGAATAAGAACGAAAATTTTACCCTATCATTTTATTGGAAAGAGCGAACCGCAAAAGATACGGAGCGAGTAGGCTCTATGTATTGTTTTAAGCGGTGTGATGTCAATGTAAATTAAAAAACGACGAATAATATGAAAATCCATTGCATCGGCAGTTCTTCATCGGGTAACTGCTACGTCATAGAAAGTCTTGGGCAAAAACTTATCGTAGAACTTGGCTGTAAGTTTCAAGAGGTGCTTGCAGTCCTAAATTGGGAGGTGTATAGTGTGGCTGGCTGTTTGGTCAGCCATCGACCGCCACGGAGACCATGCAGCCTATGTTCCCAAGGCATTAGAGTATCAGATACCTGTGTACGGCAATCGTAACGTAGTAGATAAATACCCATACGTCAATCTCCTTACATTAAACTTCCGCTACTCTATCGGAAAGTTCAAAGTCCAGTGTCTCGAAGTACCTCACAATGCGCCTTGCTACGCATACGTCATTGACTGTCCGTCGGGCGAAAGAATACTATTTGCCACCGACCTAAACTACTTCAAATATAGGGTAAAAGGTTGTGACGTAATCATGATGGAGTGCAACTACAGCGAAGACATAATAGTTGACAAAATGGTAGAGGGTAAGGATATCCGAAGCCAGTCAGAAAATCACCTCGAACTCAATGATTGTATGAACGCCCTCTACAACAATGTCTGTGAGAAAACAAAACTCGTATTGCTCCTGCATCTTAGTGATGGACTGAGCAATGAAATGCGTTTTATAAACAGGGCAAAGGGAGTTATAAGAGGACTGTGCGTCTCCAAGGTTCTCTGCGCAACAAAAGGACAAACTTATGAAATTAACGAATCGGATTTTTGATATGTTTAAGTTATTAGAAACAAACAACGCAGGAGACCGTCGGTATCTCATCGGTAATTATGCCGTATGGTTCTATCCGCATCGACGTATGAATATAGGACAAATGAAACCTATTCCTATAATAAGGGGTTTCCTATACAAATCATACAGGACAGTCAGAGTGTCATATCTTGCAGATTTCCACTTCTTCAAAATATCTTGGTCAAAGGATGCACCTTTTGACTTAACAACTTATGAGGGAAAGGATTTTCTGAAACAAAAAAGACCAGACGTAGACCTTCGGGGTAATTTCGTATTCCCCGAAGAAGCAAAGGGTTAAACAGAGAATTAAACGAATCAGATTTTTAACTATGAAACTTAAATTTGTAAATACAACTTGCATATTTGAAGACGATGTGCAAGAGTATATCGTCTTGAAGCAAGGTATGCCAGTTCCGCGTGAAGGTGATAGAGTAAAATTACCAGATGGTTTTGTCGCATTGGTACATACAGTATGCTTTGACTACGAGAAAGAAGTCATAACTCTGACTATCACCTAAACAAAGATTTTTTAACATGGCAATATACTACGATTATAAACCAATTCCACGTTTCAAGAAAGGTGACTTGGTGTACAGGTGTTGGGCAGGAATTTGGTTTCATCACCCAGAGCCTGTAAGTCGTGTTTTCGTCAAAGAGTATAAAGGCAAATGGCGCATTGAATACTACTTTCCACGTGAACGAACGCCTTATGGCGAAGAAGACCTACGAGCAACATTCGCAGAGCAACTGAAAGCGGAAGCCGAATTTATAATGAGTAAAGCAATATCGGAGTTACAAAGTATTGCAGGTATTGCAGAAAAACATCAGATTAACTTAGGTGCAAGTGCCGCACTTCTTGAACAATTAAAATTACCAAAACAATGAATACAATTCTATCTACACTCCTAATCCTCGCACTTGCGATTGCGATATTCTTCGACTTTATCAGAATAATCCAGTACATTCAGTCCAAGAAATTCATGGACAAAAGTAATAATTGGGCAGAGAATAAGTTCAAAGAAGTAAACAGCCAAATTACGCAACTCCAGACTAATGCGGACTTAATATACGCAATGGAGGAGGACAATAGGACTTACAAAGATGTAATGCTCAAGAGAACTACAGACATTCAGAAACAAATTCTTAATATTGTTTCCACACAATACAAACAATACAAACAACTGAAGGACATTCAAGATACACTACATAAAATAGAGAAAAGGAAATGAACAAACTAAAAGTATGTACTTTGTTTTCGGGCTACGACTCACAATGTATCGCCCTCGACCAAGTAGGCATTGACTACGAGTTGGTTGCGTGGGCAGAGATAGACAAACATGCGATAAAAGCGCATAATGCACTCTACCCTCAGTGGGCAGACCGTAATCTTGGTGATGTATCAAGAATTGACTGGAACAATACAGATTTTGGTATCAATTTACTAACTTACTCGTTCCCATGCACAAATATCAGCACAGCTGGTACACAGGCAGGTGCAGTAGAAGGCAGTGGCACAGCAAGTTCTCTCTTATGGGAATGCAGAAGAGTAATTGACATCAAACGTCCAAAGTATCTACTTATGGAAAATGTTCGCAACCTCCTCGGTAAAAGACATAAGGAAGTCTTTGATAAGTGGTGCAAGACCCTTGAAGACTTTGGCTACAAGAACTTCTATCAGATAATGAATGCCGAATACTATGGAGTACCACAACATCGCGAACGTGTAATAATGGTCTCAATTCTTTGCACAGAAGACGACCCAGACCCAGAGTTTGAGTTTCCGCAACTTACGGAACTGCAATGTGAAGGTGTTGATTATCTCGAAGACACTGACGACGAAACGTATTACCTCAACCAACAAAAAGTAGATGAAGTATGGCAAGAACTTGTGGTATAAGAGAAAAATACATAAAGGCTCTATACCTACGCTAAAAGCGTGTTACAACAAAGGGAGTTTTATGGATTTCTGCGTTTACCAAAACGGTTATGCACTACCTTGCGTAATAGAATATGACTATGATGAAGAAGAAAATAATACTCGGTTGGTCAAGAGACCAAAAAGGAAAGGTTGTTAATAGGCATCCTGTCAAAAGTGTAAACTGCCTCACTACGTTTACTGGCGGTAGTTTTGGTACAGCTGTTCAATACGTTTTAGAATGCGACTATGAAGAAACGGATAATAATTAACGGTGCAGGAATGGGGGGGGTAATTTTACCGACCCTTAAAGCCAATTATTACAAGCAAGGTCTGGCAAACTTTCTCCGTAAAACAAAAGACGGATTGCGTGCGCCTTGCATAATGGAATGCGAACCTATGGAAAAGTTAGATAAATCAAAAATGAAAAATGTGAGGATTAGAAAACTCACAAATAGGGAGTGCTACCGATTTATGGGAGTTCCCGAAGACTATATAGACAAATTGCTTGCAACTGACATCGCAAGAGGACAACATTACAAAATGGCAGGGAATAGCATTTGCGTACCAGTCCTTACTGCGGTCTTCAAGCGCATGTTTGTAGATAAAACAGAACATAAACCACAACAAATATCATTATTATGAATAAAGCATATTTAGGCGTAGACGTAGGAAATCGCGGCTGTATTGCATGTCAATGCGACGGCAAATGGGAATGGTATTACATCTGTGAAATGGATTACTACCAGATAGCAAATGTGTTCCGAACCCTCAGAGAAAAGTATGAAGACATTGCTTGCGTAATTGAAGACGTGCGAGCCATACACGGTTCGGCTTCAACCGCAACATTTGCATTCGGAGAAAATAAAGGTTTCCTTATCGGAATGCTCTGCGCGTTCAATATTCCCTATACATTGGTTCTGCCTAAAAAATGGCAGACTATATGGGAGGCTTCAGACAAGGAATACGATAGTAAGATGGTACAAGACAAGAAAGGAATGTGGGTCACAAAACAGACGGTCAACACCAAGAAAACATCTATCAATACTGCCAAACGTCTATTCCCTACAATAGATTTTAGACGCAATGAGCGTTGTAAGAATATTGACGACAACAAGGTTGATGCAACCCTTATGTCGGAATACGCAAGACGTAAAAATCTGTAACTATGGCATACACACCAATACAAGTAAAACGTACTATCTCGGAAGAGAGGAACTACGAACACGAAAAAGCATTACGCGCATTGAAGAAATGCAAAAAAATAGAAGCAGAAATGCCTATGGTTTGCACAACGGTTAATAAAATGCGTGTATGTGCTACATCTGAAGAAAAACTAAACGAATTAGTCGAACAATTAAAAAATAGGTAAAATGAAACCAGAAGAATTTGGTGTTTTTTTAATGAGGATTTTACTCACAAAACACATTGTAAAAATCAAGAAGTTATCAGAGGAAGCATTTATTCCAGAGCGCATAACCAAAGGTTCAGCAGCCTACGACGCGAAACTGCCTCGTGATTACAAACTCGAATTTGGAAGACAGATATTACCTCTTGACATCGCTATGTCTATGCCAGAGTATTTGTATCTCGACTCACGAACTCGCGCAGGTTATGCAGCAAAGGGAATACTGGCTTACGACAAGGACGGCAAGGAGTATAGATTGGACGCAGACCTCATATTAGGTCTAATAGACAGCGACTATACTGACGCTATCGGTGCTATCGTTCACGTAAGAGACGAGCGTGTAAAATACTTGGATTTGTACGTTCATCGTGGACAAGCAATCGGACAACTCAATTTTGGTTTCCGTATTGACACCATCTTTGAAGAAGTCGAAGAACTCGAAGAAACCGAACGTAAAGGCGGCTACGGCAAAATGAATGGAGAGTAATATTATGGCAGAACTACCACTCGAAGTAAGAAACAAAATTCTTGCAATACTACACAAAAACCAAAAGTGGATATACTACGAGCAACGACTCAAGGAATATAGGAAGAAAAATAATTTGTCTGGCGCACGCAAAATGCAAGACATTCTTGACAAACTTGAAGACGACAGCATCGCAAACTATTTGCAGAGTATCGAAGAAGAAAAAACCACGCTGCACGACCTTATGCAGAGAATGACAGAAGAAGACAGAGAGTATCTTCAAGTCAGACTGCATGGCGTTGTCTTCATGTGTGACATCGTTGACAACTTTATCTTAGATGTGGAGAGTGTAGTCAATAAATACTTCCCAGACTCAAGTATAGACACCTACCAAAATCTTAAGCAACTCGGCGCAGAAGTAAAGACGCAAGTAGGTATGATTCTCAATGCTTCCAACGATAAAAACAAGGACATCTACTGCAAGTATTCCGACAAAGTAGTGGACGCAGCTCTACCTTACATCCGTTCGTTTATTCACACACAAGAACGACTTAGAGCAAAGGAAGAACGCTTGCGACAGCGTCACGAAAAATAAGTTCGTAGAGTTCGCCCGTAAAGTAGGCTTCGTCTTCGTCGCCGCCTTCGATACCAAGGCGTTCCATAACGTGCTCAACAAAGTGGTTTACCTCGTGTGTCATAGTGTTTAGAAACTCCGCGATGTCGGAAGACCTACCTATTACCATAATAGTCTGGCGTTCCTCTTTGTTGGTATAGGTGAGACCTGTATTGAACGCTCCGCTTTTCAGTAACGATGTAGCACGGCAATAATTGCTGCCAACACAGCCAGCCTTGAAAAGCTGGTCTAAAACGTAACGAGATTGGCTGGGCTTAGGACAATAGAAAATCCTAAGTCTCCAGCCGATTTCTGGTATATAAATGTTCTGTTTTATCATATCAGTTCACTCCAGTCAATAGGACAACCATTATACAAGCAGCAAGCATACCACTTGACGAATATCGAACCCTCCTTGGCATCCACGTCGTCGATTACGTCCTTGATTGCAAGAGCAAGGTGCGCCTCGTCTGGAATACCAGACTTGTACATATCTGCCATAAGCATGTTGGCAACGTATGTCGAATCATACATACAGTCGTGTTCAAGTGTAACACCATGCTTCTTCAGAAGTTCCATTACCTCTGACTTCGTCATAGGGTCTATGGATTTCATCTTCTTTTTATCAGAAGAACCGTCCTCGGATTTCTTCATCATGGAAACAGCAAAATCACAGGCTTTCTTGTTAAAGCAAAAGCCATAATTCGCCAGATATTTCTTGGCTTCCGTTGGAATGCCGTCGAACATTAAAAGATTTTCTTTCATTTTTCCTTGTTTAAGACGTTAAAATAAATGGGGTGGAACAACTGCCCACCCCAAAGGTAAAAATCGCTCAGAGGGGCGAAAACGGGGCAAATATTACATAAATCTGCCACGGCTGTCCCTACGACGACGCATATTGTACATTTCGTCGTCCTCGTCACCCCACATTTCGTCACCGCCACGCATGTAGACCTCTCTTCCAAGACCTACACCGCTACGATGAATAGAGCGTTCGCCGTAGACGTGCTTCATTGCCTCGCGGTAGCCATCCTCAATTCCGCACTCGTAAGCCTCTGAGACCTTGCTGTCGTGCTGATTGTAAGAACCTCCACGACGACCTCCACCACGACGCTCGTCGTATGGAGAATCAAATACTTCCCAAATTCTCATATCTGAAACTTTTTTTTATTTCTTCGCACCTCGTTCAGCCTTGAGTTGTTCCATCAACTCCTTGTTTATCTTCATCATTTCTGCCATATTCTGTGACATCTGTGACATCTGATTCTTCAAGGTGTTTATCTCTTGTTGCTGCGCAACTTTTTCAGCTTCCTCTGGGTTGAGGTCTTGAATGATTTTGTCGATGGTCTGAATAATGCCATTGTGATAGTCTACACTCTTCACAATGTCAACACTGCGTTGACGCATAGACTGCAATTCGGCATTCATCGCAGAACGCTGTGACGCAATCACGACATTTCCATTTCCTGCAAAGTCAGCGATGTCAAGGTTGGCAGGTAACTTCTGATAGGTTACGTTCTGGTCGCCTATACGTGCCGTAACGTCTACGGTGTACATCGTCGGCTGTCCTATCGCACTGAGTTGTGGCATAGGGGCTGTGACACTTACTACTGTTCCTATTTCCAGACTTGGTGTACCCTGTCTGTTTAAGATATACAATGGATTATTTGCTCTTAGTTGTCCGAACATACGAAGAAAAGTTAATAATTAAAATTGAATTACTTGTTTGATTGTGTAACCGTTCGCTGTGCAACCGTTACAGGTGCATCTGGTTGTACTCCTGCTATTCCCTCCAGTACGCCTGTGCTAAAGTCGTAGAAGAAGAGATTGTAACTTGGAATCGTAATGTCTGCTGCTGTCATTGGGACACCACCTGCCTTTGTTACTGCCCTACGAGAACCTGCTAAGCCGCTTGTCTCAAAGTACACTGGCATAGTAGCCGTCGTTGTCGCAGGTACAGGACTCTTGAAATGAATAAGAAGCAGTCCGTTGAACGGAGCGTTTACGTATGGATGATTTTCAAACTCAAAAATAAGAGCGTTGTTCTCTACTTTTGCGCCAATAGTCTCCAAGCCGAACAGTCCAAATCGGTTAAACGGTAAAATACGTCTGTAAGCCATATTTTTATCCTCCTATTATTTGTGTGATTGATAAGAGTTGTGACTTACTGAAAAGAAAAAATCCCTCAGTAAGTCATAAAACTCTTAATATCACGATTAGCCAAAGATACCGCTACCACCAAGTCCGAACTGACCTGCGCCGTAGAGACCTGCATTATACGCAACACAGTTAGGTACAGCAACAAATGGCGAATACGCAGTGGTTACTGTTGAAGGTTGTTTGCAAGCTATATCAGCAAGAGCCTTGTTGATAGGTGCAAGTTCGGCAGCACGCTCCGCACGAGAGTTAGCAGCTGTGAGAGCCGCAGTAAGCGAAGCAATCTCACGGTCTTTGCGAGAATCCTCAATAGCGTCGAGTTTTGCGAGAATACGACTTGTGTTGTCGGTAGTGTTCTGCTTGATAGCGCAAGTCTGCTCTGCTGCTGCATAACCTACCTGTGCAAAGCCGTTCTGGATTGCGTTTGTCTGCTGTAAAGTTGCCAGACGATTCTCGTAGCCTTGGTTTGTAACGAGCTGCTTTACGTCACAGCAGCAAGAAGAGAGCTGATTAGCAAGTGCGGCGTTACCTCCGTTGATAGCATTGACAATCTGCATAGCATTCATGTCGTTCTTGCTACCAAGGTTGCAGATAGCAGACTGCACACCGTTGATTGCTGTCTGTACAGCGTTGAAGTCGCAGTTGATTGTGCTTGCAAGCTCCTTAATAGAAGTAGCGTTGCCAGTGATTGCAGACATCAACATCTGATTGCCGTTCTGGGTTGTAAGGGTCTCCTGAATCTGAGAAAGCTGGCTCTGTATACCGCAACCGCAGTTGCCGTTACCATCACCATTACCCCACAGACCACCGTTACGAAGGAATGCAAGGAATACTATAGCCCAAATCGGGTTATTCCACATACCTCCTCCGAAACCACCGTTACAGCCACCCATCATCATTGCTGGAAGCATAGAGTTCATGCCTCCGAAGCCGCCGTTGCCAAGAGCAACTGCTTCAAGTGGAGAGCAACCACACTTTTCGTTGCTACCACTGTCGTAGACTAAAGTTCTGTCCATAGTTTTAATTGGATTTAGTAATTCGGTCAATATCAACCGTGCCACAAAATTACTACTATATAAGGGGTAAAACTATGGAGTATTAAAAAATATTTTCGGTATGTTTTTCAGATAGTTAGATATACCACCACGTGTAGAAAAGCAATCCGACGCACCACTTTCGCAATACGTCGGATTTGAGATATATGAAAAAGAACTAATTCGTGAATACTTTAAGACCGTGTCCACCCATTCTGTGACCTGCTCTTACAAGTCCGTTAAGTGTCTTGTTAAGCATTTCCAGTTGAGCCGTCTGCGCCTTCAACTCTGACAGGAAGACATTGTCTGACGGAGGATTGGTGAGCGTAAGCATTATAGTCTTCAAATCCTTGTTGCTATCTGCAACATAGAACCTCATAGAGTTAAGCAAGGCTTCAAGCACCTGTGCTGTCTCCTCTGTTACGCCTTGTATGCCAGCTGCCAAACCACTAAGTTGACTTGCACTGTCACCCCATGACATTCCGAATAAATCCTCAAACATCTTCGTGAAGTCCTCCATAAAAGCGTCCATTTGAATCATACCATTGTTTTTGAACTCCTCGTAGGTTGCTTTGAGTTGATTGAAATCCACACCGCCATACTTATTGAAAGCACTGTTTATCTTATCAGTAAGAGGCTTAATCCAGAACTCAGCAGCTTTTAGATATGCCTGTTTCTTCATTATATTCTTGATATAATCATCAAAAGTATCTTGCAATCCAGATAAACCCTCCGCTGTTTCCCCGAACGCATCCGTCCAAGCGTCTACAAATGATTGAGCCGCTTGTGCAACATCAGAGCCGCTACCGAAGCCTCCAAGGTTCGTGATGTAATCTTCTTGAAGTTCTTTCATCTTCTTCTTGTTGTCATCAATAGCATTCAAATATCCCTGTATCTTGTCTTCATCTGCGTCCTTTTTCTCTCTTTCGAGACGTATCATACGCTCATATTGCCTATTCTGTTCTTCAAGGTTGCGTATTGCAGCATCCATACCAGCACTTAAAGCGGCACTGCTAAAAGCATTGTCAATAGAATCTTTGAGGTCGTCAAATGAGCGTTGCAACTTGTCAACTTGTCTTTGCATATCCTCAATCTGTTCTTGCAATTTAGCCTCATGTGCGTTAAAAATAGCCTTAAAAAGACCTGCAACAACGGTTAAGGCGGTTGCAATGATACCTATGATACCAGCTGCCTCGTTTACAGCAACACCAAGTAGTACCATTTGGGCTATCAACTGAATGGTAGAAGAGATTGCCTGTTCGGCAAAATCCATCCATGCTTGGTCGGCATCACTAAGACTACCGCCAAACAGCCTTATTCCCTCATTGAGAGCACCAAAAGCACCACTCGTCAACTGCGAAATATCTTGCAATCTTTTAGACGCTTTATTAGCGGCGATTACTGCTTTTTCGTATGCACTAAGTTGGTCTTGGGTCTTCTGGACTAAACCTGTCTTAGTATTTAGTGTTTCTTCAGCCGTATTCAGATACTTTTGTATCTTTTCAGATGAATATTTCAGTATGGCTTGTTCTTCAGTAGAGAGTTTGCCGTCAACCTTAATAAGACCTTCCTTGATAGCGAGCATTTTTGAATACATATTGTATTGGTCTTGTGCTGCTTGCCTCTCGGCTTCCTGTGAGATAAGTTGCTCTTCGAGTTTTTCCTTGTTAAGACCTTGTTTGTGCAACTTATGAATCTCTTTAAGCGCAGAAATATACTCTCCAAAAGGATTCTTCTCGGCTCTTGCCTCGAACAACTTTGTCTCGTACTGAGTGAGTTCCTTGATAAGCTTAGGGTCTAAAGAACCAATCTCAGACTTCAAGTCGTGAATTTTCTTGATAAGCATATCAATGACTTTCTTACCCAAAGTATCAAGGTCGCCGAACAACTCTACAAAGATAGGGTTTTCCTTGAACTCCTTAAACTTGATTTCTCCAAGTTTGTTGTTAGTCTCTTTCTGCAATGCCAGACGCATAGAAGCAAACTGCGCGTTGATATTCTTAATAGCAGCATCTTTCTCTGTTTGAGAGAGTTCTGGATTAACTTTGACTTTCAATACGAGTGCTTCTCTATCGGTTTCCTGCTGTGCGAGTTCCTTATAGGCATTTACCTCTACGTTTACAGCTTCGGAATACGCAGATTTGAGATACTTGGTGTAGTCCTTCAGACGTGTCTGCAACTCCTTGTTCCTTGCATCGGTTATCTTCTTTTCCATATCCTCAGCAAGTTTTAAGTTCTCGTTTAGATTGTCCTCTGCTACTTTCTGCTTGGCTTCCTCGTAAGATTTGAAACCTACAAAGTTTGCGTCCATCTGACGATATTGTTCGTCCATCATTGAGACAAACTTCTGCTTCCAAGAAGACTCGACCGCGTCCAGACTATTGGTAAGATTACCAAACAACGCCTGTGCAACATCTGTCTTTACACCCATCTTATCAAGTTCGACAAAGAGTTCATAACTGCCAAACATTTCGTCCATTTCACGCTTTACACGCTCACGACTTTCTTTGTTGACACTTACGAATACATTGAGTTCGGCTTCGCCTATCTGCTCTTCGACGTAACGCTTTGCACCGATGTACTTCTGGTTAGCAAGAGTAGCCGCAAATCTCTGCTCTACCTTCTGCATAGCAGAAAGTGTAGATTTGTCGTCGAACATATCAGCCTTAAAGATGTCCTCAATACCCAAGGTCTTGGCTTCTTTGACAAAAGCATTCAGTACCCTATTACGAGCGTTGACCTTATCCATTTCCTTGGACATCTTCTCGTACTCGGAGTTGGCTTTCTTGATAAGGTCGATACGCTTGCGCATAAGTTCCTCGGTCTTATCACCGCCTTTTGTCTTATCTTCGTACTGACCAAAATACTTCAGTAAGGCAATAGTTTCATCTTTCTGCTTCTGTAACTCTTTTACTTTTTCCTTATTGCTTATGCCTTCGTTTAATTGCGCAGTTGCACGACTGGTAGAATTTATTTGTTGCTCCAAGTCTTTGACATTAGCATTAAGACGCTTGAAATAATCGTCTGATTTCTCTTTGTCTCGCAGATTGAAAGATGCATCTACAGATAGTAGACTATGAGAACTAACGTAATTGTTTATCTGCTTCTGCAAAAAGTCCAAATCGCCAGACACGTCATCCTCCTTAAACTTGACACCTACCGTAATCTGCCATTTTCTGTTAAGTAATTCGACTTGGTAATCATCAAGTGCAAGTTTATGCTCTTGAAACCAGTGACGGGCAGCTTCGGTCGCCATTTTTTTCTGGTCGTCCGTAAGTTTCTTTAATTTGTCGGTAGTTGTTCCGTAATACGTGGCTATGCTATCAAAGAGTTTATTTACTTCTTTGTCTACTTCTGAAACGTGATTTTGCCAGTCAAGTATAGAAGTTCCACCTTGTATCGTTTCCTTATAGGCGTTAGACATTTCGAGTAACTGTTCAATCAACTCGGAGGAATATCTGCTCAATTCAGAATTTATACCCCCTTGTTTTTTTGCGTAGTTCTCTACCTCTTTGTTTATTTTTACATATTCGTTATATATATGACTATATATTTCAGTATTTGAAGCACCAGCCTCCTTTGCTCGGTTGATATAAGTTACGACATCACCCCACAAAGTAGCCAGTTTTTGTACTTCTTGAGCATCGTCACCATTTACACCAATGTTTTTTTGTTCTGCTGCCCACTGTTGCATTTCTACAACTGTTGCAGATATTTCCGCGCGATGGTCTACAAGTTTTGCGTTCAACTTGTCCATATACTCGGAGTATTCCTGCATATCTTCGATAATATCATCAGAAAAGAAATGACTATCATCTTGTTTTGTGTTAATATACTGCTGAAGACCTTGCATTTCATTGAAAGCCTCTTGCACTTTAACAAGGTCTATAATGCCATCCTTGGACTGCTCTATTTGGCTTCGGAGAAATGGGAATTTATTTATCAATTCCTGTACGGAAGTATTATTAGACGCAACAGCCTTTTGCATTTTTAACAGAGCAGAAGAGTATTCGGATGTGCCTTTGCTTGCATCTTTTAAGTAATTTCCGTATATATTTATAAGACTATTATTGGTCTCTATATTATAACGTATTTTATTAAATGCTTCGCTTTGTGAAGCAATTCCAGAGTTGAAATCAGAATATCTTTTTTCTATTTGATAAATAGATTTTCCGAAATCCCATAAAGCCGCCGCAGCAGCAGTAACACCTGCCACAACAACTAACGACCAATTATTCTTTATAAAATTACCTACTGAAACCAACGCTGTCTTCATCTTGAATATAGAACCAACGACACCAGTCGCACTTGCATTAAATGTGTTGTTTGCACGTGCCGCCAGTGTTGCTTTTACTGCATACGTAGCGAACGCTGCTGCTACACCTATACCCATATTTTCGAGAATACGCCAGTTGTTCAGCAATACTCGCGCTAAAGTAAGAACTAATGACAACAAGCCCTGATTTGACTTTCCAATATCATTTAGAGCCATAGCATAAGCGTCGGAGATACGCTGTATCTGACCTGCAAGTCCCTCGGCTTGCTTCTCCTGCATGTTATAGAACATACCGCCTGCACTTGTTATTCTACGGAATACTTCTTCTACGTCCTCGAACATAACCATACGTTTGGTAATCATATCTGTAACATCTGCAACAGATACCATTTCGCCTTTGAGTTCAGAGAAGTATTTTGCGAGTTCCTGCGAGATATTGAGTCCAGCCTCGGTAAACTGACGAACCTCAGTGGCTCTGAGGTAGTTAGCAGATTTTACCTGTCCGTATGCAAGGATGAGACGACCCATATCTACGCCAAGTCCTGCTGATACATCAGCCAACCTCTTAGTTGTGTCTACGAGTTTTTCAGACTCAATCTGGTATGCAGCCATCTGTTTGGTGTAGGTAGTCAACTGCATAATAGAGAATGGACTCTTCAACGCAAGTTGCTGTACCTGTGAGAATATTCTATCACCCTCTGCCTTGTTAGCAAGAATACTCTGCAATGCAATATTCTGCAACTCGAACTGAGCACGAACCTCTGCCATGTGCTTTATCCATTGTCTAACCTGTTGGACACTGAATACAAGACCTACCTGCATAGCGAGGTTGTTGAGGGTAGGTATAAGGTTTAGAGACTGTGTCTTAACGCCCTCCATAGCCTTGCGATATTCATCAGCATTCCTTTTTAACTGCTGATAAATAGTGTTCATCTTATTCCATTCCTCGGTATTTGGCTTGACATTTGCCATCGCAGTCTGCAAATACTTCAGGGCTTTTGTTGTGTCGTTATAAGTACCAGAAGTAAGCGCGGATTTTCCAAAGAGAGAAGCACCTAACGATGTCTGTCGGTACTGCTCGGTGTATTCTGCTTGCTTTTTAAGCCAATCACTCTTTGCTTGAGACTGACGCTTCTCTTCATCAGCACGCTCCCTTGCGGCTTTCTTTGCGGCTTCGGTCTTCTTTTTCTCAGCGTCTTCAAAGTCCTTTAATGACTGCTCGGCACGCTTGCGCTCATGAGTTGCTTTGATTTTGTCGAGTTCGTCTTCAAGTTTTTCTTCGATATATTTTTTACGCTCTTCAAGTTTATCCAACTCAGTATTGGCGTTGCTAATACCAGAAATCATTTTGCTTCGGATTTCGCTACCCCACTCTGAGGAATCACGAAGGTCTCTCATTTTCTGACGAGAAGCGGTTACTTTGTCAATCTCCACAAGAAGACGAGCGTACTCGTTCTGCATCTGCTTTATTTGAGCATTGGTCAACTCCTCTGCCTGTGCCATCTTCTCGGCTTCGGCAATATTACGCTGTAACAAGCCAAGTTCCTGCTCATAGCCTTGCTTACGCTCTATAAGTGCTTTTGCTTCTGCGGATGTTTTACCCTCAGAGTTGACTGCTTCGCCCAAGAGAACAAGTTTTCGATACTCGTCTTCAACTTCTTTAAGGAGACCTTTGATTTCCTCTATGCGCTTCAAACGAGCAATCATATCGTCATTCTCTTTCTTGACTTTTTCAATCTGGTCAAGCGTTGTTTGATAAAGAAGATTTTCACCTGCTATCTGACCTTGCATTTGAGAAATAGCATTCTGCCTTGCTTGCTGGTCGTTAGTTGCAATAGTATTGAGTTTTTCAATGAGAGTCTTGTTCTCTGCCTCAATTCTCTGTATACCTTTTGTCCAACCCTCAATACCAGACTGGTATGCAGCACGTTCAAACTTATCAGAACTTGCGGACATCTTCGCCTGATATTCTGCTATCTGTTGTTTAGCAAGTTGAAGAAGTTCTTCGTTCTCCCTTATCTTGGCATTGGTCTTGTCGTACTCCTCTCTGTTCTTCTGCTCGAAGAATGAAGTTTGAGCCTGTAACTCTGCTATTTTAGAACTTAACAGAGTAATACTTGCAGAATACTGATTCATTTCCTGCTGCAACGAAGTGAGTTTTGTGGTTGCAGCCGCATTAAGTTCGTTAATCTGCGCTTGAATAGGAGATATAGTAGGCGCAGAAGTACCACTCTGTGCCTTTGCTAAGGTAGAGTTATACTTTTCGGATAAAGCGATTTTCTGACGTAACGCCTCTATCTCATAGGAGTGATACGTTTTTGCGACGCTTTTTTGTCTGCCGTACTCTCCTATGATTTGTGCTATCTCGTTACGTGTAGCACTTAACTGTGCCTTCAACTTTTCTTGCAGATTTATCTCTTCCTGTGTCAAAGCAGGAGTCTGACCATTGGTCTTCACACTGAGGTCTTGCTTATTGTTGAGACCTGCGAGTTCTTTTTCAAGGCGCAGACGGTCGGAGTACAACTTCTTTAGACGCTGCATATCTACCTCCTTGTTGGAGGTGTCAGTAGACGTAGTAGTCGTTTTTGGTGTAGTTGCCTTTTCCAGTAACTTGTTGTATTTTTCCGTAAGTTCTATCTTCTGACGCAGCGCACCTACTTCGTAGGAATAATATGCACGTGCTACATCTTCCTGTCTACCATAGATACTTATAACTTCTGCAATTTGAGACCTGTTGTACGCAATCTGCTCACGGAGTTTTTGTGTGAGTGCAATTTCATCTTGTGTCAAAGCAGGAGTTTTACCCTCAGTCTTCTTGCTCAGAGTTTCCTTGTTTGACAGAGTCTGTAACTCCTTTTCGAGGCGAAGACGCTCGGCGTACAGACTCTTTAAGCGTTGCATTTCGGCGTAGTACAGGTCTTCTGAGCGTTTTTCTCTATTTGCATCTGCTTTTGCTAATGCTTTGTCCAACTCCTCGTCAGTTTTCTGTCGTGATTTTGCAAGGTTGTCATAGTATTGTACGCCCTCTTTGTACCATCTGTCGTTTTTTTGTTCGGTAGTAGTCCTCTGTTCTTTGAGCAACTTTTCGAGTTCACCACGAGCATCAACAATATGTTGCTGCATACCAGAGAACATATCAACACCCTGACCCCTTGTAAGAATATTTTCGAGAAGACTTCTCATTTGAGTAAGCCAAGCGATATTCTGCTGACGAGCCGTACCTTCTTTTTCTATATTCTTAATAAGTTCAAGTTCGGTCTGATTAGCCTTCGCGATAGATTCATCGTAAGACACACCACGTATTTTTGTAAGAAGTTCGTGACGTGCTTTGTATAATTCCTCTATTTTCTTCGTAATAGAATCAATGTCACCTTGTATAAAAAAATCTCCCGTACCTGTTGACCTAATACTGCCTTGCATAGCGTTACGCTTTTCTCTAAGCAAAGCAATCTGGGTACGAAGTTTTTCATTTACTTCGTCAAGTGCCTTTTTATCGGCATTATCAACAACAGGAACATTTTCTACACTCGTTGCGGTCTTTTCTTTAGTTTTTCTTGTTCCTTTTTCGCCTATTTCCGTCGTTTTTAATGTAACCGATATGTTCTTAAACATCTTTTCAAGGTCTTTGCGAACTTGCACAAACCCTTCAAGATTAACCCTATCGTCAAGTTTAACTGGAATTGGATGAGATTGAAAATACTCTACAATTTTACGCCTTAGAGTCTCCATCTGACTGTTAAAATCAGAATCACTCTCAAATTTACCTTTTAAGGGTACTGTATTTCTACTGCCTTTTTGTTTACCCTCGCTATCAATAGGTGTATTTGCAACTTCTGATAAGGCTTTACTCAAAGACCGCGATTGTAATCCATTGATAACAACAGCCATATTGTTTACCAACTCGAAAATCTTTGCAGCAGGAGACTCGGCATCGCTAAACATAGTGCGCAGTTTGTCAGATTGCATCGTATTCATACTTTTGGATATGCTTGAAAGGCTGGTAGCCATATCCGAAAGTGTTTTTTTCTTCATACCATCCAAAGAGGATTTTATATCGCCAAATGCCGTTGCTAAATTTTTGGTATTTTGGATAGTGTTTAGGTCTATACCATTAACTGCATGTGCAAAAGAGTTAATCGCTGTCGCAGCTTTTTCGCCAGACGCTGCGATGCCTGCAAGTGCCTTATCCACTTTCTGAATGTCACTCGCAAGTGTGTCGTCAATGTTGATTCTAAATCCATCTATATCCGCTTGTGCCATATTATATATTGTGATTTAAGTTGTTTCTAATTGAAAACAGGAACACCAAGGTCGGTCATATACTCCATAACGTGCTCAATAACAACAGTGCTATCTTTCTGCTTGTCTGCCTTTGCCTGTTCCTCGGTAAGATATTCCACGTGGGAATAATCGTAACTCGCAAGTTTTATCTGGGGTACTGTCCACTTCCAGAGATAGTCTTCACGGCTAACATAAGGGTTAGCACGTAAGAAGTCTATCATTTGCCCCCATTCTGTCCTTGCGATAATTTCCTTGCTTCTTCCATCGTCGTCTTTCTTTGAAGGGACATCTGGCGAAACGTCTGTGTTGCATCGGTAATCTGAAAAAAAAAGCCGACATCGAGCAAATTCAAGACCTCGAATAACAACTTTCCCCAATCCTTCATTTCAGACTCCCACATCAGAGTGTCATAGACCTTGTCGTAGTCTCTGGCAATGCGCTCCTTATCGTTGAGAAGAGCAAGGGTAATAATCCTTACAACAGAAGGTAGATTGCCGTCAAAACTCTTCAAGACATCGCCCATAGAAGCGTTCTCTACCTTGTTGATAGTACAGGCTTCCTTGGCTATCAAATTCATAACGGCTGGTTTTAATGCCGTTACCTCCCAATCTGCATCTGCCAATTTTACAAGGGTAGGGGTGTCGTTCATAACGTCTATCAGACGCTCCATAGCCTCGTCAGATACAGACTCGTATATTGATTTATACTTCGGTTCTTTGTTCATATATCTAAAAAAATAAAGGGTAGTGGCATTATACCACCACCCTTATGTTGTACGCGGAAAGGAAATTATGCAGTTGCAATAGTGTTAACTGGCGTGCCACTCATGTAGAATGGGGTCTCATAGGTCTTGTCGTCTGCACCCTTCACCTGTGTAGTGTAGGCTGTACCAGAGATAATACCGCGAGGAACACCAGTCTTCAGAGAAGAGCCGTCGATGTTAGAAGAGAGCTTAATCTTAGGAAGAACCATAGAGTAGCCCTGCTTGAACATAATCTCAACCTCTGCCCAACGCTCCTGATAGGTTGCAGGTGCATAAGCGGCGGTAAGCTTGCCACCACTGTCCTTAACAACAGTGAAACCAAGACAGTGCTCAAGGATTTCTGGGGCGACACTCGCAGACTCACAAGAGAACTGGTAAGAACCAAGAGTGATGTTCTCCACGATTGGCTCGTCACGTGTCTCACAGTCGATAGCATTGGTCTCTGCCTCGTCCTGCGAAATAGTAGTGGTGTCTGCGACGATGCTGTCAAGAGCGAAACCAGAATCAGCCTTTGCCCAATCACCAGTGTCCTCGTCCTGCTCCCAAGGTACAAATACGATACGCTCTACACCTGAAAGAACCTTGTCCTTTCCAATCATTGACTTAATGTTTGCCATAGTTTTTAAGTTTTTTTTGAAGTTTATGAATGAATTAAATAATTGTTATATTTACCTGCACAATGTTGCAGTGCATGTCATAGTTAGAATCGTAATTGGTATAAGTAGAACCTCTTTCGATATTGTAGTGCTCATGTCTACAAGCGTCGACGAGTTGTCTTACGGTCTCCTCCATTTCTGCCATCGCAGGGACATTCTTCTTGCCTTTGCCGTCAGATTTACAGAAGAGGAATACGAGGACAGAGCCACTGCCATAAGCGTGAAGGTCTCGCATATTACCACAACTGATTAACGTCATACGACTGACGTTCTTGGACAGAGTGTCTGGCAATTTGTCACCGACGTTGACCTCTCCCAACGCCTTGTTCTGAAACAAAGTGTAGAAGAAGTCTTCAATATATGATATGTTAAGCCATTTCTGTGTCATGTGATAATTATACTAAATCACCTCCGTTCGTGTTGAAACTTCCTCTGCTGAAGCCGTTGGCAGGTCTCATAGGTTCACCATGGATTCCCACCTTTGTAACTTTCGAGTTCTTGCCGTACTTGCTTGCGACTGCACGACAACTACCTTCTATCTGAGAGATAACCTGCCAATGCTTGACGTTTATAGGATGTCCGAATATTTTTGCCAGACCAATAGCATAAGAGCCATCTTCGAGCCAAGTCGTATAGTAGGCGGCGTTCAGAATGAACAAGTCGAATTTTGCAACTGACGTTCGGGCTTTACTCGGAACACTGCGCATTAACTTGCCAAGAGATTCTGCGAAATCCACCCACCAATCAACACCAGAACCATCCGACCACCAAGTACCTTCAAGTCCCTTATGAACACCGCCAGAGCTCGGAGCTTCATCGCCACTACCATAAGCGTTACCAACTGCACGTATAGCACCACTGTAACACACCACGTAGAAATAAGCGTCTCTTTGTGCTCCTGTTTGGTTCTTTGTGTTCTTGGTTCTTTCCGCTTCACGACATAAGTCTTTACCGTCTTCTATAAGTTTTTTTAGAATTTTGTCCCTATGTGCTTCTGCGGCTTCAAGCATTCTTTTACTAAAAAGTCCGCTGCGTCCCTTACGACTGATAGAACCAGATATGTTAACATAGTTCCTACTCATCCAAGTCCTTGATTTGACAGGCGCACCCACCAAGCATTGATGGCGCGACACCGATTACTTTTCCATTTACCTCGTAACCATATATAGTACCTCTGAAATACATTCCACGCTTTATCGCAATAGGTTTGAAAGCCTTGTCGTCAACAAGTTCTTTGTCACTCGGAACTTCCCCTATACCGCCGTCGGCTTCATCGCTTGGTGAGCCTAACAGCGAGTCATTGGACTCCAAGGGGAAATATATCGTATAGGAACTCGCGAGAAATCCTGCATTGCCTATCTGCGAGGTCTGCTGAATGTCGCACTTAGTTCGTAGTACCTCTACCTCTTCCGTCTTCTGGTTGAGAAGACCTTCAGAAGTGTCTGTGCGATATTCGTAGAAAACTCCGTCAAACGGATATTCTTCGAGTAATCTTCTATCTACTGTCATAGTGCTACATCGGTATCCATTCAACACCGCCCATGCCTTCAAGGTCGTCTGCGATTTCTTCTCCCCATTTCTTGTAGAGGCGCATCATGAGGTCATATATATGTTCTTTATTGTAGATTGTCTGACTTCCAATGCTTTGTGAGAATTGACCGTGCTTCTTAGATATACTTGCAGTTATGCTCGGCGATGTGAACAAGACTAATAGCATGTCTGCCAAACATAAGTCTTTGTCCCTTTGAGTGAGTTGCGCAAAGTCTGTAACTTCTGACACACCCCTCTCCAAGGCTATGCGCTCCAATACGGCTTCGTCAAAAACGTAACCCGTAAGAGAACTCATATATCTTATAATGTCAAATGCTGCCATTGTCTTGTATGGTTAAAAAGTATTAAATGTTTATATAGTTTTGCTCTTATTCAAATTATTCTTCGTACTTTTGCAGTCGGGATAGGTGGAAGTCATGAGCCACTGATAAGGGTAAGCTAACAGCCCTTCCCTTTTTTCTTTTTGTTAGCGTCATTAAAATGTTAGCAGATATGCCAAAAAAGCTTACTACTGAGCAATTTGTCGCTAAGGCTCGTGAAATACATGGCGATAAGTATGACTATTCCAAGGTTGTGTATACTAAAATGCACGACTATATAACTATAACGTGTTCCAAACATGGCGATTTCTTGCAGAAAGCATATAGCCATCTTAATGGTAGGGGTTGTAGTAAGTGCGCAAAAGAAGAATCAAGGTCTAAACTCATTTTCGGAGTTGCCCACAACGATTGCGACGGAGATAGCCACACAAACGCTTACATTCATTGGAGAAACATGCTCGCTCGATGTTTTGACGAAAAATACAAGAAAGAAAGCCCTACATACACAAACTGTTTGTGTTGCAAAGAATGGTTAGTTTTTAGCAACTTTAAGCGTTGGTACGAAAGTTTTAACTATCCAGATTATCATCTTGATAAAGATATTCTTGTCAAAAACAACAAAGTCTATTCTCCAGAGACCTGTTGCTTAGTTCCACCAGAAATAAACACGCTCTTCACGAAAAGACAAAACGACAGAGGGAAACAACCTATCGGCGTTTGCTATATCAAGCGTTCGGGAAAATATTCTGCAACTATCCACAAATTGCGTAATGTGCATTTGGGATTTTTTGATACTCCCGAAGAAGCATTTCAAGCCTACAAAAGTGCGAAAGAAATATATGTCAAAGAACTCGCTACCCAATACTTCCAAGAGGGAAAGATAACTCAGAGAGTATACCAAGCCCTCATGGAGTATCAAGTGGATATTACGGATTAGTCCGCAGTGGTTGTATCACAAATCACATGCCAGAGGAACTCGTCCAGAGACGGTATAGCGGACATCATAAGATGTGTCTGCCATTCCTTCATGTTACCATTGTTCAGAGTAATGTTCTCAACGGTACAGAGACCGTTAAGGGTCTTTGCGAAGACGCGAGAAATAAGGTTTGAACCGTACTTCTGGTACATCTTCTGGTCGAGGATAGTAGTGTGGCGAATAACACCTGCATAACCGCGTGGACGGAGAACGGCTATATTCTGTTTCCAGCCGTGTACGGTAACGCCCTCGTCCTTCTGCTTCTCCTCGATAACTACGATAGGAGATACACCCTCGAATGTGCCGATATACTCCTTAACCATTGCCTCGGTAACAACCATATCGTCAACGACAACCTGATTGTTGAGCTTGCGGTTTTCAAGCACCCATGTGCGAATCTGATTGTTCTTCAGAATGACATTGTGCCACATGTCGTAAGGAACTTCCCACTGCATTGGGAACTCAAGACCCCACGCCTCCTTGAACTTGTTCTCAATCTCACGCATCTGGTCGAGGAGTTTACAGTCTGGGTCTGCCCAAACCTTCGCACCTGCGGTAATAAAGTTCTCAGCAGGAATCTCAGCCTTGTAGAGACCGCCTGTGATACCCTGTCCGAAGTTGTAGTAGATGTGTCCCTTGGTCATTACCTGTGCGCCCATATTAGAGAGGGTCTGGTCGGCACTGTCAACAAGAGCCTGTACCTCGTTGGCGAACTGAGCGATAATCATAGCGTCGTTACCGAAGTTCTCAACGAACTGCTGTTCCTTGTACTCACGCTCCATAGCCTGCTCACGGAAGCCATCAGAGATAAAATCTGGAACTATACCAGTATAGAACTCAACGCCCTGCTTATCGCGAACGATTGTATCGCCCATAGGTGCTCTCATGTGGAGTAGTGAACCAGACTCAAGCTTACGAAGGCGAGAGGTAAAGGTTGCAGTACCGTCTGCAGCTGTTGGAGTGATATTAGGGTCGACAGTAAACTTCTGTCTCCAGAAATTGTGATTACTGCGAATCAGCTCTGGGTCGTTGAGGAGATAGGTAAGGAGAGCACCACCCTCCTTGGAATCCCAAAGCTTTGAATAGGTTGAATTTTGGAAATCGTACTTCATTTCTTAATCTGTTTTTAAGGATTAGAAGTTACCCCATGCGCCAACCTTGAACCAGCCGTTAACCTTTGAAGTGTTAAGAGCCTTGATACATGCTGGTATTGGCGACATCTTGTGCGTGTACATAAGACCGCCAAGGCAAGGAGTGAAGAAATAGCGAGCGTTCTCGTAGTCAGCATTCTCCTCAGTGAGGTTTGTTTCTGCTACTGGCTCGTAGAGCATGTCGTAGTCGCAAGAACATACGGTATTGATGTTGCCGACGAGCATCTTAGCTCCCTCGCCAGCCTTGTCTGCCTCTACAAGGACATCGCCCTGTGCTGCTGTCAGTGTTGTGTCAAGAGTGAGTTCCCATGCGTCAGAGGTTGCCTTTACACCAACAACGGTTGCAGCAGTCATTGCACCACCGATAGTCTCTGGCGCAACACCAAGGATGTCACCAACGAAAGGAATGTGGCGATAGCCGTCGCGAACAATCTTAACGGTCTTACCAGAAGCGGAAACGACCTCATAGGTCTTCAGAATGAAAATCTCTGGCTTAACGCCGTTGTCGTTAGTACGATACTCGCAAAGGTCGCCAGCGTAGAGCTTTGCTCTACCCTTAAATGGGTTCTTAATCTGACCGCCAAAAGTAGGGAACACGAGTTCGTTCTTGTTACCCTGCAACTTTACGAATACGCTACGTGCGCCGCCAATAGAACCGCGCTGCTGGACGAGTGTACGTCCTGCAAAATAGCCTGTGTAATTGTCTTTTGTTGCCATTGTTTTGTTTTTGATAAAAGTTTGCGATTAGAGTTCTGCTAACTTTTCACGAGCCTCACGCTGTGCCTTAGCGAAATCAGAAGCCGCTTTGAGAGGGTTGTCGGTTGGCTGTGGCGCGTTTGGCTGTCTTGGAGTTGGAGGGTCGCCACCTGCAAGTGTCTTGTTGTAGATTTTAAGGAATGAATCTGCCTTTGCATCTACATCAATGTCAGCAGTTATACTGACCTCGGAGAGGAAAGAGTCAATCCACTCGGTATCAGTGATACCTTTTTCCTTCATCTTTGCCACGAGTTCGGAACGCTTGTCAGCGATTTCACGCTGTGCCTTAACCTCGTTGTTTTCCTTTTCCAGTTTCTCCAAGCGGTCGAGGAGAGCCTTATACTCAGGGTTAGGCTCATTTGGCTTCGGATTTGGATTTGGATTAGGGTCTGGGTCTGGGTTAGGACTTGGATGGTCTTTCTCCCACTGCTTGATGAAGTCGGAATTGTCTTTCTCAGCGTTGCTGTTCATCGTAGTAAAAGTGGGCTTCACCTTCTCCACGAAGTTATTCAACTCCATTTCGTCGTTAGCTACAAGCGGAATTAGGGTGTCTAATTGCGCATTCATACTTTTCTCTGACATGCGCAAGGTCTTCTTGCCGCCATTTGTCAGAAAGCTTCTGAGGATTTCAAAAGCCTGTTCTTTTGTAAACTTCATGTTTAACTATATATTATTTTGAAAGTGTCGGTGCAAATTTACCGAAAAATATGCAATCTACAAAATTTTTTTACAAAAAAATCACTTTTAAGTACGAAAAAGTTATTTTACGAGTGCTTTTAACGCTCTGTCACGGTATTTGCAACGACTTTCCCAACCATTATAACCACCGTTGACCTTACGTGTAAGTGTTCGGAAATCAGCACTGTCCGCGTACCTATTTAGGTCGTTCTTCCAGAAGAACCACATCGCAGATTTTGTCGCGCCTATTATCTGCGCAAGGAGTTCGGGTTTCTTTAACAAATCAACATTAATGCCATGCTGTTTTAGATACAGACCATAAGCAGCATAATTCGACATACCTGTAATCTGTATATAACCACGTCCTTTGTACTTCTGTCCGTCACCGTCTTTCTGAGGCGTGTTGCCAAGGCGTACCGCCAGAGAACCTGTGTCATAGGCAGCACCACTCGCAATTTCCTCAGTATATCGGAGTTCCAGACTTTCATGTGCTATCTGGGCGAGAAAGTAAGCCCAACGCATCGGTGTTGTTAAACCGAAAGTCGTTCCATACTGATTAAGAATATCTACAAACCTATCAAGGCTCTCCCCCTTGGTGTGAGGATTAGCCTTGATATTACGTTCAGCATTAGGCATAACAGCCTTAATCATTTCCTTCGTTATCTTCATCTTTTATTACTTCTGTATCTACTGTGCAACTTTTACATTGTTTATACACTCTCAGAACGACACATTCTGAGGTTTTTTGAGGAAAAGGGCAATCGTAGGCAGAATAAATTGCTTCGTCTTTTACCTTGATAGCCTTTTCGAGATTTTCAACTTTGGCGTTAAGACCTCGGATTGTTCTGTCAGTGTCTTCGCGATATGTGCGACTACTTTCTTTCATCGTAGCAATGACACCATTCATTTCGTCCATAGCCTTACCAACATTCTCCAATTCGATACTCGTCTTCCGTGGTCGGGCAGAATAAAGATTAAACAGCCAACCACCGCCAATCAGACTTACAATAGAAGCCACGATTGCAGTCAAATCTAAATTCTCTAACATGGCTTATTCTTTCTTAGAGGTTGAACTTGTAGATGTAGTTGTATTCTGGGTAGCGTATTTCGCCTCCATCTTCTTTGTGGCTTCCTGCTGTTTAAGTGTTGTCTGGAACGTCTCTTCTGTCTCTTTATTGACACGCTTTAACTCGTCTGGCGCAGAAACCGTATTTAGTTCAATGCCTGTCTTGGTAGAGAGAAGACCTGCGCCTTTGAGTGTTCCAAGCATTTGATTGTACTCGCTCTCGGAGAATGGTTTCCAAATACGGAACTTACTGCATATCGGCATTTTGACAAAACGAGTAAGTGCTGTTTGGTCTTCGCCTTTCAAAACAAATTCCCGACCAAGTCCTTCCTTGAATAATCGCATCATCTTGTTAGCGACATTCTGCCACTCTGTTACGCCGTCCAATGCAGTCTCAATATCTCGGCTCTGTGTCATTTGTATGGCAATACCAGATATATCTCCGCTTGCCTTGATGTCCTTTGGCAAAAGTATGGTTGCACCTCCTCCTATCTGTATTTCGTCGAACATTTTTTCAAGCGTTTGTATCGTACCGTCGGGGGTAGGTGCTGTGAGGAACTTAGCGTCTGATTTGTCGTTCATTGACTTGTCGTTGAGAATAACCGAACCTGCGATTTTCTTGGCGGTATCGGTAAACTTACCCTTGACGTAAAGAATGCCCCAACCATGACGCTTCTGAATGACATAGAATATATTGTAAAGCGTCTCGAACATTTCTATGAGAGTCTGCACTCTGTCCCATGCCACGCTGCCACGCTTGGTAATAAGTGGGATTTCAGAGAAGCCATGCTTAACAGGCGGCAGGTAAGACCAACCTGTCTGAGGGTCGTGAACGCCTTGACTGTCGTCTGTTGTCAGTCGGTAGAAATAGTTGTCGTCATAACAGTCAACGTATTCGTGCTCTCCATCGCTGTAATACACGCATTCAAGGCAATGGTCTCCATTGTCGTCCTTGTGGGTTATGATAGTGTATTCGGGGTACTGAAGTATTCTTGCGTGTACCTCGTTTTTGTGGTCTAAATAGAACAACATACCTGCATCGCCGACAGATTTCTGGGCACTGACCATTTGAGTCTTTAATCCCTCCATATTTCGGAGTTCCCAATACTTCTTGATAGTATCGAAATCCTTGGCTACAACGTCGGAGGGTTCACTATCAAGCAAAGTGTGCTGCATAGAATTGGCGCACAAATGCAGAACGTGCTTATCACGAATGGTCTCTTGGTACGGCAAAGCCATCCTCACCTCCTTAATCTCTTGATAGCCGTTGTTCTGTGTCTTGACACAAACCGATGGTATGTTTGTATCAAATAAGACACTGTGACTGTAAGGGTCAAGTTCTTTGAGGTACTGAGACTGGTCTACCACCGTATATCTGATAGACGGCAGTTTAACACGTAGTTTCTGCCCCACCTCTACGTCGGAGGTCATACTTGGAGTACGCACATCAAGTTCTCGGAAGAATGGCTTCTTCGAGAGCAACTTGTCGGGGTCTGCAAGTAATGCGGTTACAATTTCTTTTCTTGTCATGACAAAATATTTTAAGATTTACTAATTAGTTTCTTCCTCGTGGTAATTAGGGTCGGGTACTAAGTGCCAGTGTTCCATTGCATACTGCCTCGTTTGCAACCAACATTCCTTGTGAGTATGTTCGCATATATGATTGAACTTAGGCTGCACAATGATACGCTGTTCGACCTGTTGTTCTTTCATATTGAACTTATCGTTGAGTTTGATACGAATGTCAGTCATCATCTTCATCGCATCTTTCTTCTCAATCTGATTGGCGTTCATCATTGTCTCTATGTCTGCCAACATACCGACCAGAGCGTCACGGTTTTCTTCAAAACTTATGTTCCCTGCAACCGTTGCAACACGCTCTTCTGTCTTGCGCTTTGACCAGTTATCGTTCATATACTGGCGTAGACAAGCAAGACGTGGAGACTTGTCGTACTTTTCTATGAGTTCGTCTGATAGACCCTCACGGATAACCATCTTGTAAGCCACCACTGGATTGCGTAACTCTCTGTTGACAAAAAGATAGGCTATCTCCTTGTCGTCTATGCGAAAACCATGCTCTGCGCAATAGTTTTTACATGCTTTTATTTCTTCTTGTGTAATCATATTATGCCCAAAAGTTATCTTCGTATATATTCTCGTCTTCCTCCTCTTTCTCGTCCTCAAACATATTTGTTAAGCCAAATGTGAGTTCATCGCCATAAGGTACGTCAAGCACTGGAAGCATTCGCATAGCAATAGGGTCAAGCAAGTCCATTGAACGACCCTTACCAAGCATTGCGTTCATTTCTTTCTTGGAAAGCAACTGCTTCTTACCCGACGGCATATCCTTGAAACGCACTACACCACATTCTTCAACGAACTCCGTTGCAATCATTACATTCTGATTGAGTTTCGCATGAATATATCGGCTCGCTGCTACGACTTCGTTCATGCTTAGTCTGCCATCAGTTATCATCTTTACCAGACGTAGGTAACACTCAGCTTTTAGGTTGTAAGCAAGTCTTGCGTACATTCCCATAGGAGCACGATAACTAACAAATGGCACAGCGTCTTCTATGTAGTCGTTGATATACGTTCCTCGGATGGCATCGTAGATTATATGGTCGTCTGCCACATCGTGCTTCTGAGCAAATATCTTCAAGTGTTCGGCGTTCTGACGTGGGGTAGTTCTTGTAAGAATAAGGATATCCATTATATGAAAACCATTCCACGCAATAGCCAAGAAGTTATCAGTACCCGTGTCTGCAAGGTCTGAGGTAATCCACCTGTCGTTGTTCATCTGAGGGTCGGCGGTAAATACGCTGTTAGCAGCTACACTTGATATAGGAGCATCTTCGTCAAGGTCAACATCTACATTCCAGTTACCACTGAGCAAAGCGTCTGACATCTTACCACCAGTCGCCGCTACATTACCTGCATAACCTGCGTTACCGTCTGTCAGTGCGGAGTTCTCTGCAAGGTTTCCAAGAATAAAGGTAAATGATTTAATCAAATCCTTGTAGGTAAACTTTCCGTTGAACGATGCCAGTTTGCGGTCAATGGCAATCTTGCATTTCTCGTAAACCTCTTCCTTTGTGTCACCCCAAGCAACTTCACTTACCTTGTCTCCGTAAATATAGAAATATCTCACCCAACCACTCTTAGCAGGGTCAATCGTACCGTCGGGTCTGATATACCAATCAAGAAATGTTCTGAGCCAATGACGCTTTGAGGGGTTGGTAGTCGCTCTTACCTTGCCACTCCACTTACCCTTACCACGGCAACGAGACATAAGATAAGTGAACGTGAACCACTCGAAACCAGTCAACTCGTCAAAGAATATTGCGTCGGACTGAAGACCCTTGAATTTCTCTATGACTTTCTTCGGGTTTTCGTCCTGTATCTGTTGCATTTCCGCATAAGCACCACTACTGAATGTTGCACGTGGGGCTTCTGAGATAGTCATGCTTATCTCTTTTCCGTAGGCATTCTTAAAGTCGTCCACAATACCGCCTGCTTGCTTCAGCTGACCAAATGTTCTACGGAAGAAAGTTGCACGGAATTTAGGGTCTTTCGCAGGTTCAGCAACAGCAAGAATGGAAGCGAACGTCTTTCCAGCCGCGAGCACGCCGCCGTATATAGCCACGTCTACGTTAGTCCGAACGAAGTAGTCCTGACCTCCTTTTTGCGGTTGTATGATTTTCTCTTCTGCCATATCTCGTATTCTTCTCATAATTAAGTTAAAGACGGAGAAGAGGGAACGAGAACAAACCTCTTGTCGCTGGGTTAATTACTCCCAACTATCTCCGTCTTTTATATATTATATAACTAACTTTGCGTGCAAAGTTACAAAAAAAATCGGACACCTCCAAAGAAATGTCCGAAAAAATAAAGCATTGTTATTGTAATTGTGTAATAATACTTATATAGGTTCTATACTTATACGTTGTTTGCCATTACTACCATATTCGCAAGCTCCATCCGCTTCAAGCCGTATAGCTAACGAGTTGGTTTTTCTTACATAAACACCATTATATTTCATTCTACTAACAGGTGATTCTACGACTACAGGTCCACCTATTGATACTATCATCCATTTCCAATCGCTATCTGGGTCTCCTTCATTATGTTCAATTCTAACTGACATCAGTTTTACTATTGTATTGCCTAAACTCCAAAAAGCATCGAAAAACAAAAAATGCTCCTTAAAATATGTTGTAGAAGCAAAAGGAACATCGTCGGATTCAGAATAAGAGTGGATTACTACATTATTGTTCCCTATTATAGTAATTTCTACGCCTTCAAATTTTTTTGCAAGAGGTATGTAATTTTGTAATTTGTCTGTAAAAAAAACATTTCCCCCCGATTCCAAATCTATTATATTAACATTGCCCTCAGTTTTAACATTGCCTATAGTATTTCTGAATACTTTAACTATTAATTCGCCTTTGAGTCTTATCTCTCCACTATTACCGTCAATCTCCACCGTAGGATTATCCGTATCCCACTCTCCGTCTATCTTCGGGTAGGCTTTCATATTATTCAGCAGGAGATTGTCAATGATAGCCTTGTCGGCGAGGACGAGGTCAGTAGCAACATTGTGAAAGTTATTGAAAGGCTTCCAGTACGCAGAGCCAGTCTTTGTAGGGTTTGCATCGGCGAGTGATATATGCGTATCGTCTCTCGTTGTTTCTGTGACCGTAAACGCTTTCTTACATATCCACTTTGATGTTACGCCAGTTTCTGTGTCTTTGTATATCACGATGTCAGAGATAAGAACTCCGTCCTCCGCACTCTCTACACGGAATCTATCGCCAATTCTCACGTCCTCCCATTTACGGATTGAGAACGTAGCACCTTGCTTGCCGTCTGCTCCCTCTTTTGTGAACCCCCAAGTGAATGTAGCGATTTCAGTATGCTCACTATTATAGAGTTTTACCGTACAGTTGTCACCGTAAGCAAATTTGTACTGTTCATTTAGGATATAGTTGTCAGTATCTTTGTCATACGCAACGTCACCAGAAGAAAGAGACACCAGAGTATATATTCCTCTCTCTATCTCTTCGTGAAGCAGAGTTCTCTCTTCACCGACAATCTTGTACACCTTGAAAGGTAATACTGCGGTTTCTCCACTTGTATATAGTGTCCTGTCGGGTACTATCTCGTAAGCCACAGGACTTTTACCGTCCTTCGGCTTACGTGTTATCGTCGTTGTTCCTGTTGTCTGTGCCATGAGACTAAATTGTTGCTGTGAATATCACGATTGGATTATATTCTATAGGTGTGCTTTTGGACAATCCGTAATTAGGGTCGTCTAACGCTGGGGTATAATACATATCCTTTTCGTTCATCGTGAACTTTCCTGTTCCAGAGTCAACGTTCCAATGTCCAACAGTTGACGGCACGTCAGCAAGCGTGTAGTTGTTCTTGACTTTCGCACTCCAAGACACCCCGTAACTTACGAAATCCTCTTTGCTTGCACTATACAACTGAGGAGTTATCACGACTTCTCCGTTTATGCTGACTTGATATTCGGTGTTAAGGACAATCTGGTAATCGTCTGCAACATCAAGCACACTTATACCATCCGCTTCAAGCAAATGGTCGCCATCTGTAGAATAGAACTCACATCGGAAGAGTGCAGCACCATTAACGTCTTTTCTCTCAACCGTAAGTCTGTTACCTGTGTGAACTTCCATATCATTGTTATACCACTTTACGTAATAATCCGCGTCAGAAACCTCTTCACCTCCTTTTGTCAAAGAAGCTTTAAGTGTGACATCTGGATTGCTATCGCTTAATATGGTTGAGCCGTCGGGTATGATACTTCCCCAAAAAGAATTGCCGCCAGAACTAATCATCGTAACTTCAAAAGTCTTGGTAATTGTATGTTCTATTCCTCCAAGTACGACTGTTCCTTGAAATGCGAATCTGTGATTGCGAGGTTCAGACGCATCCATGAAATCATTGGAAAAAATCGTGAGAATGCCACCTGCGTCGACCTTGCCTATTGATAATTCAGAAATGTCCACATCGTCACATTTCCACACTCCCGTCTTTAATGTAACGACACTGCCGCTGGCACTGGCGAAAAGCGGTTCTACAACAAGCGGCTTCTCACTGAATCCGCCTGTAATAATGCTTCCTTCATAACTGACATTTGTTGCCCTGTTAAATTTGAGTGTGGCGTATATGGTATCGCCATTTCTTAATCGTGTAATGGTACACGTTCCTGTTGTTGTTGCCATATCTTTTAATCGTTAATATGTTTTTTGTATGTTGTAGAGTCTGTCAATTCGAGCGCAACGTCTTCGTCGTCAATAGTTATCTCCAGATAACTATCATTTGTTGCAGTCAAAATACTGGGGACAAATAACCCCGTCGCCTTTTCTTTAACGCAGGAAAAAGATACGTTAAAGTATTTTGTCGGATTGTCAACCTTGTTACCGTCAACGTATATGCTATACGGTATTTTTCTCACGCCTGTCTCCAGAGGTGCATTGTTTTCCATCACTACGTCAAACACTGGCTCTACACGTTTCATAGATACAGGTAATGTGTCAAGAATGGTGTCTTTTTTCTTTAATTGTACGAAACAAAAGAAATCCTTAATTTCTGTTCCGCAGTTTACATTGACAGACAAGTAGTCAGAACTTCCAATAAAATTCAGATTTATTATGCTGCTTGTTTCAAAGCCATAAATAGTGACAGTCTGCAATACGTCAAAATTTTCGAGATAATATGTACATTTTCCATTACCATCTGGAAAGACATCTATGCTGCTGCCGCCTTGTAACACAAAACGGGCATATCCTTCGATTGATACGAAATCAACGTTTAACTGTGCTCCATTAGGTGCTATAACATATCCCTGCGAATTTTTCTTTATTTCATCGTTAGTTCCCACAATGTCGCCAAGCATATACGAATACCTGTACATCGGATTATATGATATGCTTGCATCAAGGACATTCATTACAATCGGTTTCTTGTCAAACAGATTGTTGTTGTCTACATCTGTTACAGCGAGTCTCAGTCTACCGCTTTCAATCTCTTCTCTGAGATTCTTTTTCTTCGCACCACTATGCAGACCTACGGAAAAACTCTGAACAGCACCTCCACGGGAAATAAAAGGATTGTATTCGATATTGTTAGTTCCTTCAGTAATAAAGAAGCGTTTTTCGTCTTCCATTTCTTCAATCGTAACAATACTTATGTCTTCCGTCTCCACTTTGTAGAGTTTGTTATCACGTTTGTCAACCCATTCTGCTGTAACCTTCAAAAGCATCTGCTGCCCCACCGTTGTCTTACCGCAGAACATAAAAGCTCCGCAAGTATCGCTTTCGGTGTCGTCAATCCAGTAGTCGAGTTCTGAAAACTTCGGAACTTCTGTTATGTCATACCATCTGTTTGTGTTGCCTATGGCGTACATCAATTTCACCTTAGACAATTCTCTGTTGATTAATTTGTTCTTTAGCGTTCCGTCCGCAGAAGACGCATAGAAAAGAGGGAATACAACTAATTCCCAATCATGCCTATCGAACACGTAGCCCTCACCATACACCCTCGTCAAAGTACCTGCGTCTATTTCGTAAGATGAAGAAATAGTTGCTGGACTATACAATCTACGTAATAAAATCGTTTTACCCATTTTTTATTTTAGTTTTACAAATTGACAATCATTTCTGCCGTTCTTTCGTCCGACATCGTCGCTACCACTGTAAACGTGGCTCTGTCTATGCCATAGAAGTCGTTTTCGAGCGTAAGTTCAAGAGTGCCAGAGAAAGACTTGTGTTGAGAGTTCCAAGCCCTATCATCGTTTGGCTTGCTGCTACTTCTTGTCACAGACCATTTTTTCGGCGTTTGTTCTACCCCGTAGCCGTTTACCACTGAGAATTTCAGTGTCTTGGTCTCGCCGACACCGATGAAAGTGTCACCGCCTGTATCTATCTCCATTTTGTAAGCCACTCTCTCGAACTGGTCTATTTGTCCGAATATGTAAGCGTTACCCATGACATTGCCATAACCAGTGAAACGCTTGACGTAGGTCTCGCCTTGGTCGTTCACTGCAAACATGGAGAAACCATCAAGTTTTCCATGTATCTCTATGATATTATTCTCGTCATAAGTCCAAGTGCTCTTGTTTATCAGACGAACAGTATATTCACGAGACATAATTGTAATGCTCTGGCGGTCTTTTTTCTGTAGGATTTGGTTTCCAAACCCGTAGAAATTCAGTTCTGGTTGCGGATGATAAGCAAATCTCCACGAAGCGTCTTTTTCACATCGCAGTGTATAATGAAAACGTCCATTGTTATAAATTTCTTCATCAACTTCATCTACATAAAAGTAAATACTTTGAAAGCCGCCTATCATTATATCGCCGTTACGAACTAAATCACCGTCTTCTGTGACTCCGTCTGCGTTAATGGTATTATTGTCGTATGACCCATGCCAGAAGCCCAACAACATATCGCCAACCTCAACTGCACCAAGTTCGCCATTCTCTAAGTCGAGTGTAACCCATCCAGAATTAGCATACAACGGAAAATCAGTAGGGATAGTGGTAGTCAAAGGATTACCATTTCCGTCATACTTCTTTTCACCATTTTGGTCGACCTGCTGGTATAAGACTTCTTTTTGTTCGTTTCTTAAGGCATCCTTTTGTACTTCTTTGACTTTTCCCCCAGCAATCGAAACTATGAAATAACCAAGTATTCCCATAGCACGATTCATTTTGAGTGATGGGACAGACATACCCTCTTCCAAGAACAAATTCTTGGCGAATATGTCTCCGTCTTCCGTCATACGCAATCCACGGTTAGCACCTGTCATACCGCGCAAGAAATCTCCCACTTCTATATTTTGAGACCTCAAATTTTGGGTGGTTATAAGTTCATCTACTTTTATTCCTCTGTGAAAATGGACGTTTCCCTCTACGTTGTCGTCTTTTTTCTTGGATAAGAAATTCAAGTAGGAATACAAAGAAGAAAAGACGTTGCCGTCAGATGGATTGGTGACTTTATCCGTGGATGTTATAACAGGTAAAAATTGACCGCCACCTCCACCCATGATAGAAGAAATGGGTTCAGAAATATCTCCTTGTCTATTTTGTGAATAGGTACTACCGATTGCTATTTCATCATTCAAGTCAACAGAAATCTCAGGTAGAGGACTACCACTTGACATCTTGAACGAGTAATTATTGACATACAAAGCAATAGAGAGACCGTTATACCTCACGTATATCTTTGCGTTTTCCGTCAAAGACCGTGCAATAATCGGGTTCTCTTCCATATACACTCTACTAAAGGAAATATTGAAAGAAAAACGCTCGGAATTATCTTTCTGCATCTGCGCTATGATAGCCTTCGACAATCTGTCTTCCGCATCTTCTATATAAACAAGAGGAAGGTGTATATTAAGTATTACGAACGTATCATGCTTTTTTACCCTTAATTCGGAAGAAGCGTTAGGCATAATAATACCATAGGTGTCCGTCTCTTTTTTCAACGCAATCCAAACCTCATTGGTCTCTGTATTCTGCTGACGGTCTTGGTACGTATATCCACTTGCAGCCTTGCTACCTACAAGTAACACATTACCTGTCTTTGGGTCACGCAGCAATTCACCATCTGCACCTACCAACACAGGGTTTTTAGACTTGGTTTTCTCGTCAACCATGACCTTAAAGTTGCAGCCACCACAACTTCCGCTTGTCACAGAAAAAACCATGTCATTACCATTCTCGTCAGCACTTGCGAAAAGATTGAAACTCCTACCAGTTGTTTTTGTTTTTGTTTTCGGCAGTTTAACGAAGAAATAAGAATGAGCAAACTCTGCGTCTTCATCGTCACCCTCTACATTCAAATAATCATTATCTGCATAGTCATACGCAACGTCAATGAATGTATTCATCGGTATGTTCTTACCGTCCACGCGAGTTGTGCTGACCATTCCTTTTATCGTCGGCTTAATATCGTCAAACGTATACTTTGCCTCTCGCTGGTTGTCAGCCACGAACTCGTGCTCAAACTCTAAAGAGTTGCCGTGTTCGTCCTTGTAAAAATTAGAATAAACTTTATATTCTTCATCTACTGTCAGCCTATCCTCATTAAGTGCATTGTAAAAAACTTTTTCTCCAGATGTTTCCCTATATATGGTCGGCATAAGGTTTGTGCTGACAGGAATAATCTTGTCATTAACAGATTTGTTGAACATCCTTACAATCCTATCGCCGTTTGTTGGGGTCTGCGTAGACTCAACGCCCCAATATGAAAGGTCTCTATGATAAAAACGCTCATTCAAATTAGATAGAGGTTCTTTATACCATCCACTTGGCGAAGAAGCCTGTTTTATATCAAACACCGCAGCACGATAGAGATACAGTCCGTTTTGATATTCTTCGAGTTTCCCTGTTTCATTGTTCAGAGAAATGTTTAATTGGTATGTTGTCTCCGTAGAACGAATTACATCATAGACATCAAAAGTCAAAATATATCTGCCATTATCGTCTTTTGGATTAAAAGATACTATTTGCAAAGCTGCTTGACCTTGCACATCTGGAGAAATAGTAACGCTGTCTACAGACAATGCTTGTGGCTTGTATTTTTCTAAGGTACCATCCCAACTTGTCTCAAACAACATCACCTGCAATTCGACGGACACTCTTGAACCGCCCTTGGAATCTGTAAACTTAAACGGAATAGCAAACCTCACCAAAGACCATATATTAGACCCTACGACCCAATCAAATTCGTTTTTGCCAAAATCACCAGAATACTCAACATTCCAAATAGGTAAAAAATGATTTTGCCATACCGACCAACCATATATAGTCTTACCGTAAAAGGATTTCGGTGTCATTTTTTTTGCAAATTCGCTTTGGTCATAGTCGTAAATCTTTTTAGTAACTTTTTCCCACCATTTCCTTTTGACTAAGTCATTCGCAGTAGATTTTCCGCTAAGAAACACATTGGTTGTATGACCTATAGGAATTGAATACGCATCAACATCGTCATATACAGACCACGTATCATTAAAATTCAAACCTTGAGAAGAACCTGCGATATACACCAAACCTCTGTTTTTCCACGGTCTTTCATTGTCCGCAACGCTATCCATATCATTCCACCTCTTCCTTGCGTTTTCGTCTGCAACAAGAGAGAGTTGTCTGTCGTCGGTAATGCCTTTATTACCCTCTACAGCATGAGGAATTGTTGCATCAGGTGCTTGTACGTTAGGGTAGTAATACGGAATATTATCGCTGCTACCTACGCCAGTAGCACGATTGCAATATCCTTGATTAGTATTCTGCTTCTCTATTGACAGAAGCGCATAGTCCCTACCATACTCAAAGACCTCCGAAAGTTCCTCTGGCGCAAGACCGATATGACAGCAGTTACCCACCCAATAGTATGGCAGTTTGAACGTATTGAAAATCTCCTGTAGGGCTTCACTGAAGAACTTATCCTCAAAGGCTACCAAGGTCTCCTCCGATGTCACGCCCTCGTCAACTACAACGTAGAAGCCGCCGCTTTTCTCCGAACCTCCAAGACCTGCGGCATGGAGACACGCATTGAAGCGTCCTACGAACTCATGTATATCGCCCCAAAATATGACCTTGGTGCTGTTGCTGACATACTTGTCCGTCTCTGGCTGTGCGTCGGGGTGTTCCTCGTCTGTGAAGACGCTGTCGAGCATATACACGTTCTCCAAGACAAAACGCTCATGGAGGAACGTAATGTCGTGCTCATACCTTGTGTCGTTGTTATCCTTTGAACTGCTTGGCGTGTCTCTGACGAAATACTTGCAGCCACGGAACTCTACGTACTGCTTCTCCGTCCAGAGGTCGTCAAGACATAGCCTGTGCTTGATTTTAGCCGTAATAGAGGGCGCACCGCCCATTCTCGCAGCGGTGTATTCGTAGTCGTCGAACTCTGCCTGTTCGTATTCGTTTGGAAATGGGGTACTTATGCCGTTCTCCTCGTTGAGCGTGTATATCTTCATAACATTCATTTTCAAAATAGATATTGTTTGGTGCAAAGGTACAAAAAATCCCCGAAACCGCAAAGGAAATCGGGGACTTTTTTTACTTTCTTAACTCATAGAGCCGTTTTAATGCGAGGAGAAACAAGAGAATGAGACCAACAAAAAACATTACACCACGGGCGATTTCAAGGTATTCCCCGAAGCCGAAGCCGTGTCTCTGCCACCATACACAGCACATCATAGCGTAGGAATAATATGTGAGCAATTTATGCAGAACGCAGAAATGCAGGGTATGCGAGAACCTATGTACGACATAGAAGCCGCCACAGACAACTGCTATCTCCGTATAGACCTCGTTGACACCCATCAGCAGGAATGCAACGTGGACGACTGACATAAGCGTTGCTACCACTGGTAGGAACTTCAGTGTCTTAACCGTTACACATCTGCCGTCGGGGGTCTGTGAGTTGTTGTTTGTGTTATTGTCTCTTGCCATATAGCATATCTGCGAATATATTAGCGGCTACATTTGTCTGGAAGTCATTGCTTTCGTTCTCCAATAACTTCTGGTAGATAGCCTTTAACAGCATATTGTTCTCAACTAATATGTCGTGTTCTTGTTGAGTCATTACTCTGCTTCGTTCTCTAATATCTTATGCGCTATCTCTTTCGCTGTCTTGCGCCACTTCTGTAGTGCCTCGTACTCTGCCTTATGCTCTGCGGTGTCAGTGCCATTGAGGATGATTGCCTCTACATCGTCCCCACTGTACTTGTCACGTACAATAGTAGACACAATGCCACCATAGGTTAAAGGGTTGTTCACTATGACCGTCTCATACTCGTAAGTCTTCTGACCGTCTTTTTCTGTAATAATATTCTCGTTAAATGAGATTGTTGTTGTCAGCCCTTCGTTCTGAACGAATGGAACTGGTTTCGTTGATGTTCCTGTCATAATTATTCAAAATAATAATCTGGTCTTCCACCTTGCGTATTACGAACGTGAAATGTCGCCTTGAAAGGTAATTCTCCAAGTTCTTGTACTTGTTTTAGTGTATCTTTTAAGCGTGGATTGTTAGTACAGAACTTCATTTCTTTTCCGTTCTCTTCCACCAATACATACATTCGTCCTTTACCATTTCCAGTGTCGCAATTTTCAGCGAAGTCTTTCACTATTATATCTCTGTCAACAAGAAATGACGCAGATACCGAAGGTACGTCAAAGAATTTCTTTCCGTCACGTAGCATAGTGCCACGCTGTATTCCTAATTCGCTAAATCGTTTCATACCAGTAACTTTCTGCCAAAGAGTTAAACCATTGCAGTGTTCAAGCCAACCTTTATACGATGCCAACACCTGTCTATGCTTAACTTCGTCATTAATAGTCTTTTTGTATCTCTTCTTGAATTTGTATTTCGTGGATTTTCTTATAAGCGTATGCTCACGAAAGAATAGATAACCGCAGTAATCTACTGGATGGACTTCATCAAGCCTCTGGACTCCTATATTATCGTGAATAGGTTGACGCAGTATATTGTCTGCCCAAAATCTTATCCTGTTTACTGCTTCCCATACAGAATCAGGAGAAGTACCCAATATAAGATTATTGTCGCAATACACAAACAGTCTTATTCCTTTGATACTGTTAACGTCTCGCACCATATCTCCTGTATAGAAATTAACAAGAGGTTGTATAGGGTACAGTCCTATACCAACGCCCTCAGTCCCATCGGACGGTTCTATACCATTGTGTTCTCCTAACGCCCATATTATATCATGGAGCATCCACCTTATACCTTCATCGTTGAACGTCTTACAAAGGCGGTCGTAGAGTTTCTGGCGGTTGATGTGATGATAGAACTTCTTAAAGTCAACCTGCGCCCACCATAAAGCCTGTGACCTATGCAAATCTATCCATTTACGCACATGTTTTACACTGTAATGAATACCTCTGGCTTTAATGCTTGCAGCACTCTCGTAGTAATAGCCTTTTTCAAGAACTGGCATTATAACGCGCATTAACGCATGATGTGCCACATGATAAGGATAATGTACTTTTGAAAGCACACGTACCTTCTTGTCGCAGTATCGCTCTTCAAAGACTGGTTGCATTGTCTTGAAAGTACCGTTCTTTATGGCTTCGGAAATAGCAATCAGATTACTTTCCTTGTTCCTGTCGAATTTCCTTACACCATAGTTCTGTGCCTTGCCTTTCCTCGCTTCTAAATCAGCAGCTCTGACATTGTTGATGTCATATACCTGTGCGAGTGTTATCTTTCTGTTCTTTCCACGCATGGCTTTCGTTTGCTTGGACTATCGGGCTTTCGGCTGTAACACTTACTTACGCAATGCCTATAAACAGGCTTGTCCTATGTTTTCTGACATTCCTACACAAAGTAGAGAAGTAGCAGAAGGCAAAAAAGAGTGTACTCAACTTGTAAATATGTTGAAAGTTAAGCGAGCACCGATATTCGCATACGAGTGCGAGAACACGGTATTCGAGTACGTGCACGAGAGACCGCAAATCGAACCGTTATTCGAGTTACCGCCAACGTGAAGGAGCTACACTCTTCTGCCTATTATTAAATGATATGATTATTATTTTGCATAATTAAACACCTTATGAATGAAGTGCCGCCAATTCTGCACCGCTTACGAGTTCGTAGTCGTTTATATCGCCTTTGAAAGCCAAGCGAGCACCGACAGACGCAGACGAGAGCGAGAACACGCCATCCGATTCCGAGCACGAGAGACCGCAAATCGAACCGCGAATCGAGTCACCGCCAACGCGAAGGATCTGTCCTGTACTTGCAGCCCATGTTCCGTCACACCAGTATGTACTTGCACTTGCACCATTTGCATTAACAGCCACCAAGTCGAAATCGTCACCAAGAGCCATATTCATTATGTACTGTTGACTCGCAGTCTGCAATCTTCCAAAGATACGCTTGCCCTGTGCTGAATTGCTTACGACGTTGCCATCATAGACAATGGCGTTGCCACCATCGAAGCGAATGTTTGGTCTGAACTCCCACGTTGTGCCGAATAGGTCTTCAATGCCGAAGAGCCTAACCATTCGGAATGATGTGTTGAGATATGGCGCAGTGCCTGTTCCGTTGCCAAGTGCTGCCGTTGTGCCTGTTCGGTGATTCCAATATCCTTGACCAGCGTTGCACAAGCCTTCACCTACAGTAACATCGCTATTCATATTACCGAACTTCGCAAGATGCAGAGCGTTGAGCTTCTGATGGTCGAAATAGTTTACAAGACCATAGTCAGCACCTAAACGCTGCGCTGCATTCCAGAATTGCGACATCGTTTGAGTCTCTTGCGTCATTACGTTAGGGATAGAGCGCAGCACGTTATCCATGTAACTGCCCTTATACATGCCAATCCATGACTCTGGCAGTGGCTCTACATCGCCTATCGGCTTATCGCTAACCCAATACTTCGTGCCACCATCGGTGTAGTCCTTGTCACGAAGAACGTATATCTGTGGCAGATAGCGGAAAGCGTTGCCGTAGATGCCATTCCAAGGTGTTCCATCCTCAAAGGTGTTGCTGTCAGTCTCTGACAAGCGAGCGTACTTCTTGTTCGTCTCGTCAATGACGTATGCACCATGCGAGAGTATGCGGTCAATCACCTCCTCACTGCCTGTAACCTCAATCTCTGGGTTAGGACTTGCTTCTACCACAAAGGAACGTGCTACATCACGCAGGTCGTCGTAATGCTTTCTGTAGTGAGCAGCAACAACTCTGACGTATTCTTCGGCTGTGTACGAAACAGGGTCAACAGCATTATATCCTTCAACCTCTGGGAACGTGATTGTATAAGTCTCGCCAAATCTTACCCATAGCACTAAATGACCATGTGCATCAAGTGGACGAATTTTCTCCGTTGAACCTACTGTTATTTTAACATTCTTGCCCAACCAATTTATTACGCCGAAATCAGTAGAAAGAGATATTTCGATACGCTCCTCTTTGAAAGCAATATCACCAATCAAGTCCTTTATCTTCTCCTCTCCTTCTGCCGAAAGGTTGGAGAGGTCGGAGAAAGCGTTATCTTCTCCGAACGCTCTGAGGATTACCATAGGAATTTCCCCAATACCTTGCTCAATACGGTATGTACGGACGTAGTTAAGCGTGTCGTCGTAGACGATGTAGATGTAGCCATTACCGTCACCACTCTGCTCCTTGTCGTGGGCGCAACAGAAGACATGGTAATACTTTGGTGTTTCTGCGATTTCGTTGTGAATATCGTAGATAGTACGACCGTGTGTCATATAAGTCTCACCGTCGCCCATTTCCTCGTCAAAATACAGGAATTTCGCTTTCAGTGTCGGCAATACCTTACCTCCTGCCTCATACTCGTTGAGAAACACGACATCTGGCTTCGCATTTACTGCGTCGACCATTTTGTTGAGTTTGGTAGATGTCAGTTTCTCCTTGTATGCAAATTTTTTCATTTTTTCCATATAAGTTACAATTTAAGTTTTGCGTCGCTATCAAGTCGGCTCTGGTCGAGTGTAAACCATTCTATTTCATCGCCGCCTGTGGTATCTATGTTTCCGCTAAATTCACTGTCGTAGTCAAGGTGAGACCAATTTAGCGGACTGTAATTTAACGGACTTTGCAGCATTGTTAATCCTCCACTTCTTTAATGAAACCTTTGACGACCTCAGAGTAACTTTCGATTTTGAGATACTTAGGGTAGACCTTTGAGTCAAAATCATGGCTGAACACTGCTGGTTCAGTTTTGTCCCAAGCAGCGTCGTAGTCGTCCTCGTCTTCTGGTTCGGTCATTGACACACTAATAACAAGCCTACTTGGTATTGTTCGTTTTACCTTAATACCGAAATCAGCTGCTACTTCAGCAGTAGCAACCCAGACGTTTCTTTTTTTGTCTTTTGTAAATTCGAGTTCTTTCATTGCTGTAATGTATTTTGGTTGCAAATATAATCAAAATCTTTTGATTATCAAAGTTTTTTACGCTTTTTCTTACGTTTATCGTACATTTTTGACCTCAGAGCCATAATTTCAGACCTTTTGAAGCCTACTTTCTGGTTGTGAAGTGTAACTTGTTCGATATTATTCATGTCGAGCAACAGCTTCAACTTCATTCTATTGGTAGCACTTATACCAAGTATTCTTGCGGCTTCCTCGTAGTTGACAAGGTCTTCGTCGGCGTACCTACCCTGTGAGTTGTTATTAAGTGTTGCCATTGTGTCGGTTATCGCGTTTTCGTTACAATCGCCGTCCAATATACGTCTAACTGCGTCGAGCAAGGCGTTGATTGCCAACTTGAAAACCAAAGGCAGTCGGTCTAATTTACTCTGTTCTTCCTCTGTGAAGTTCATCTTTTCTGCGTTTTAATTGTTTGACTTTATAGAAGTGTCGGAGTGCAAGCGTAAAAGATGTTGCAACCCCTAATGATACTACTGAAGTAACCAATAAAAGTAACATTTCTATTGGAAGCCAATCGTAACAGTTATCAAGTCTGGTTATAGTATCTCCAAATGTAACACCATAAGCGGTATATTTCATATACCTACAATGATACTTGCCTTGACTGGACATCATGTTACAAGCGCATATCTCGAATAACACTATGTAAAAATCGTTGAAATACGCTATACCGTTATAAGCCAAAACGAATACAGCCAAGAAATATATTGCTGTGTATATTATCGTGAGCCTTAATAGTAGTTTATCCATTGTTTTTTATTCGTTTGCTCTGCATTTGTGCGAGTTTGAAGGTGTTAAATCCACCTCTACCACTACTCAATTTCGGTTTGACTGGACGATGTTTTGCCGTCGCCCTAATTCTAATTCCTCGCTTTGCCATATCTCAAAATAAAGGAGGGAAAGACGAGAAATACATCACGTCTCTCCCCTATATATGCACTACACAAAAAGAAGACTATTCATTAAGTTGCTCTGCCATAGCGTCGAGCACTGCCTCTTGCTTCTGAGCGTCGTCATTGGCTATAAGGTCTTCTGCCGTCTCTTCCTTCAAAGGTTGGTTAAGCATTCTTTCACTTTCCTCGCCGAATACTTTGAGGAACGCAGACGCAACCGTAAACAAAATCGCAGGACTGATAGAAGAAGCCACAGGCATTTCAAGTGTGTGAACCCACGCACTGAAATACTGTTCACGCATATCAACCTCGTCTTCGTCCATTTCCTTGATTTCCTCTGGCGACTTTTCGAGAAGTTCTTTCTTGGCTTTAAGTATTTCAAAGAGTTCGCCGAATAACGCCCGACATCGTGGTTCAATCCATGCGGTATAACCAGACTTGGCATGGAATAATATGCCTGTCTTGCAGACCTTAAACGACACCGCGTCTAAATCGAGAGTGTCTATGACATCAGACACGGGCACGTGAAGTTCCGTAGGTTCGATACATTTCTGCGACTGAAGACTAAGCAGGTCTTCGATTAACGACTTAGCAAAGTGAGCATCCTTAGAAATCGCTACCAGTTGCTTTTTCTTCTCCTCCAGTTTCTCCTGTAGGCTCTTTGGTTTCTTGTTCTCTTTCATTGTTTTCTTCGTTTTTGGTTTCTTTGTTTTCTACTGCGGCTGGAGATTCTGGTAATGGCTTAGCATTCAACTTTGCCTCCTGCTGTTCACGTCTGAGTTGATGGTTAATGCAATACTTGTAGACAAGACTCTTAATCTTAGCCTTAACGTCGGCATCACCACTCTCAAACATCTTCTCAACGTTTTCCCTATTCTCTCCGCAACGAACAAGAAAATCTATTACGTCCTGTTTCTTGCGAAAATCTGGAACAACGCTTGCTGCAAGCGTGGAAAGGGGATAGATTTCCAGAACCTCTTTGATAACAGAAATACTGCCAAAGGTCTTCTTTACGAGTGGTTTGCCAGTGCCGTCATTAACCACGATACAGTAAGACTCGCGGTTGTTGAGTTTGCGAACCAGAGCAATGCCCCTCACAAACACATCGGTCTTTTTAAGTGGTTTTGGAAGTTCGGTACACTTGGTGTAACCCAGAACTTCATCAAGTGAGTTTTTTTCTAACATTTTTATCTTAACTTATAATTTACATTTACGCCATATATGGGCTTGTTATCGAACAAGCCTGCCGTTACGCCTATAAGAAAGTCTTTCTTAGAGTAATATACATTGATACTTGGAACATAAGATTTCTGATATTTCTGAACTCCTATTCCAGCAAACACTTGCCCCTTTGTGTCACGAACAATCTTGGTGTTCGTGACGGTTCTGATACGCTCAACATAATCAGTCCATTTGCAAATCTTGATGCTATCAAGCGTAGGCTTATATCCGCTAATCCACAAATGATACAGACTGTCCATGTATTCAACCTGTTCCATTGGTATCTCACAGACATCTTCTTTGCAAGGAATGTAGACTGTATCTATGACTTTTTTAGCGCAATATTGAGGTCTGTACTGATAAACCGTATCTATCTTTGTTGTTGTAGTTACTACTTCTACGGTGTCAGTGTATACTTCCTCGTAAGGATGGAGTACATCATGAAGCCTATAACCTGCATATAAACATCCACATATCAATCCTATTAGAGTTACTATCAGTGTTACGTAAAAAATCAATTCTGTTTTTTGTGTCATATCTATTTTTTTATTTGTGATTCAGCAAAACTCCTACCGTAGATATTCTTGAAAGTATATTTGACCTCTCTGTACCTACTGCCACCATATAGGACTTCTCCGACTACTTCTGGCTTGTTTATGAGCAACATTGTGACATATCTGTTTCTAAAGGTGTCAACGTATTCTACCTTACGTCCAGAAATAAAATCGAAGAAATTACGTTCGGCTGTCTGTATGTCGTCTTCCGAAGAAGACGTTGGCAGAAATATCAACGTTAGAGCAAGGTCGGTGTTCTCGTAGAGAATATCCTTTGGTATGTGCATACGGAGTTCTTCTGTCTCCGCATAAGACTCGGTGTAGATATTCTTCGCTTTACCGTTCTCACTTATACCCCCCATTCGGACGTACTTACATTTGAATACCTCCTCCAAATCCAAACGCACTTTATCACCATCATCAGTAACAAAGTCATTCTTTGAAGAATCAAAATACGTCTTCGGATATCGCTGTATATAGAAGTTATAACTCATGGTGTCTTACGTTGTCTTTATAAATAACAGAACAATCCCCATAGGTTTTCACGTTACAGATACCGTCACCTGTAAACGTAACACTACTATTTACAAGTTTGACCTCGCAGACTGTATTGTCGGGGATTTCGATAGAACTGTTGCAACCTATGATAATCACAAGAGTTGTGTCCGCTATCATTGGCTCACAGAAATCAGCATACAATTTTGACGTATAACCGTCCTGCTCCGATATGTATCTATCGTTGATGTAGTGCCTGAATTTATCAGAGATATAACCGACATCAAGCCCCCAACCTTCAGCAATGGCACGACACAGCGTTTCACTGCCTTGGACACTTGCCGCCATATCAAAAAGCTGCTTGCGAGACTGGCAACTATTCCAGATATTGCCATATCTCTCACACATCATGCCATGCGCTTCTACTCTATGTTTCAGTTCGTCAATTTCTATCATGGGTACAAAGGTATTAACTTTTTATCAATCTGCCAAATTTTTTTTGATATTTTTGCTAAAATGGTACGATATTACCATTTGCATCAACGCCATTCTCGTATTCTTCCTCGCTTACAGTAGGTTCGTTGTTCACTACGAAAGAGGTCTGTTGTGCCGTGTCCTCCCAACTATACACGATGTCTTCTTCTTGCGCATTAAGAAAGCGTCGGCTCTCTATCTCGTAGTACATTCCGAACATTCGGTCTACAACGCCGTACATACGGTTCTTGGCTACCTCTATGACGTTTCCGTAACCTGCATACTGCGCAATGGTATTCGCACCAAGGAAGTCTGCGCCACCCTTCATAAAATCATTGTTGACACGATGGGCAATGAAGACGTTATCGACAGCATTCGTGAGGTCGGAGCTACCGCTAATATCGTTCTTGCGGAGGAACGTACAAACCTTTCGGGGGTGGGCGACGAGAATAATATGGACGTGGTTCTTCTTGGCAAACTGGCATATCTGCAATATGAGTTCCTTCTGCTTGTTGTTCTTGTCGCCACTGAGAACGTCTATGTCCAGAGAGAAGAGGTTGTCAAGTACAAAGAGACCTACACCCATTTTAAGCAGCTCCTGCATATCGTTAAAGACCTGCTCCCACTTGGAACTATATTCGTTGTTATAGATAAACAGATTGCCATCTAACCACTGGTCTATGCGTTCGGCAACTGGCGTTGGGACATAATACTTGCCCTCAACTTTTGACGGTCTCAGATTGCGTTTTCCTGCGGCTACGAGTTGAATCCACGTCTTCAATATGTCTGGACGTAATTCGCCACTCCACAGAGCACACCTACCACCTTGGTTGATTATATTCAGACAGAGAGAGTTTATCCAAGAACTCTTACCCGAAGAGTTGCTACCAGACAAAATAGAGACCTCGCCCTCTGCGAGACCTACGATTGCTCTGTCAAGTTCGTCAAAGCCTGTCTTGACGGTCTTAATCTCAGAAAGGTCTAACTTCTTGATGTCAGACATACAAAACCACTTCTTACCCAACTCTGGATTTTCTTCCTTGATTTGGTACTTTGGCTTCTGTGGTAGTGGTTGCTGATAACCTCTCTGCTGATATTGTTGCTGATTGTTTTCGCGGTCATAGGCATGAGGGTCGAACATGAGTCTTAACTCGCGCCAGTCGTGGTCGGCACAGGTGTTATGAAGGCACTTGAAACTGATTGCACCGCTACTGAAGAGGAATATCGCACTATCTGGGGCTTTATGCTCTGGGTTAAATGGACACTCTTCAAGTACGAACTTAGTACCGCCGTTATCAAAAGGTAATTCACGAGCAACTTTGATACCGTTCTCTACGAGGAACTTTCGGAGGTCAAAGTCTTCGTTACCGCCACGATAATCGCGCTGTCGGGGTGCTTGTTTCTTTTCTTCCTCCATTGAAAACTTAGAAGAAAAAGACATTATAACCTCTTTTGTCAGAATCTTGTTTTCCTTCGGTGTAAGGAGTATTCTTGCCAATCTATGCGGTCTTTCTTCGCTGTCACGTCCTTTCCTGCCCCATGTGCCATACAATCTCATGATACGTGCGGCATTCGCTATCACTCTATCTATTTTAACCCTTTCATCGGTAAAAATGTTCGATAATGCCGTATAGAAAGTTTCTATCAATTTCTTGGTGTCACTATCGTTTGGCATATCAATCGGGAAATACATGTGGTAGCCCGAAGACGAGTCGCACACAACTGCTTCTGGAAAATCGTACTTACGCAACAGTTTATAGATAGACAACGCTTTTTGATGTGCATATTCTTTTTCTTCGTTTGATGAACTGACATTTGCAGGTTTCTCTACATCAATATCTATCGGAAGCCAGTTACGCCTTACGATGTCGTTGTCACTTGTGGAACTACCCTTGACTATCTGAAAACTCTCAAACTGCGCACGACTGGCGCACGCAGGATTGATTGCGTTGACGGTAAAGTAGAACTGATTATGTCCTACGTCAAAACGGCTCATAAGCGGTAAGGCTTTCTCTATATCGAAGAAATAACCGCTATACGTCTTATCGCCCAATATGCGTATCTCAAAGAGTTCTCCATTAGGCTTGAACACACTATGCCATTTTCTGATTTCTTCTATGTTGAGTAGTTTATCCATTGTTCATTTGCTTTGAATATAATTCTTCGTATCGTGCTATATCTTCTTCTACGGATTGCCATACAGGTCTTGGTACATATTCATACCAAAATCTTTTGAATAATCCATCGCGCCATTCAAGCCAGTCGGAGACACCATACCGCAGTCTGAAAGCGAGAAGATATATAGGGTTCTCTATTGTTGCGGTAAATGACATAGGCACGATACTGCTCCAATCCTTGCTACCCTCACTCGATGTATCACAGGATATTGTGCAAGTTTCTGCTTCTACTATTGGTTTGTTACCGAAATATATTTGCTTAATGCCAGATAAAATCATCGTTCTTCCTCCAGTGCTTTACGCAGTCCTTTCGTGATATTGCTGTAGTCTATATCTATACCATTCAAATGGTCATACGAAACATAGTCCATTACATGCTCTTCCAACCACTCACCAAACAGCTCAATATCTCTCTTCCGCTGTTCAATTGCACCATGATAGTAACCAAATGATATACGTTCTTTCTCGTACTGGTCGTTGATGTATTCACGCTCAGCAAATTCATCTGCTCTTTCTTCAATAGTCTTTGCCATAGTTGTTATCAAAATAAAGCAAGCACTCTAACCACTCGCATCCCACCGCCTTGTTACCTACTAACCATCGTAGTCAGAACAATTACCCTTGGTAGTTTTAACATTGTAGCATAGGGTGACGTTCCTATGATAGCAATGTGATAATCTCCTACTATCGGTTTTGAGTTCATGCGCTAAAGCCTTGTCCGTTGAATGCTTGCCATAGTTGTTATTTCTTATTCGTTAAATACTCCAACGCTGCGTCTATTGCAGCGAGCGTTGCTTCCTTTTGAGAAGAAAAATCTCTGTCAAATCTAACATTACAGATGTCTTTATCAAAAACACAATAATACCATCCTTGACCATATTCATCGTCGACAGTTGCTATTTCAATCTCGTGTATTTCTTTTTTAGATTCCAACCGTTCAATGAGTTGCTCTGCGGTAGGAATTTTCAGATAAGCATTTGTTATATCAACAAATTTACATTTATCTAAAGTCTCTTTGGGCAAAGAAAAAGAATGTGGCAACGTTTCTATCAGAACACCAAGTTCAAAAGCCTTGCGTGTCTGCTCTTCTGTGCAGTATATTTTATATTTTTCCATTACATAAATTCTTTAATATATTGAATACATCTTTCACAACGTGCGATTTCATCATTTACACTATCAAGTTCGATACCTCTTTGACCTACAAGTTTCTCATTGAGTCTTGTAGGAAAATGCTTATCAAGGTTGTCGTGAATGGTTTGAAACCATTCCAATATCATTTCTTTATCTTCGGTACTCATAATCTTTGTTTATTCTTTAAGTTAAGTTTTATAGCGATTCTTGCTGATGCTTTTCTGTTAAAATTTGCATCTACGCTATTGTCGTAAAGTTGATAAATATTCATACTTTTGTAGTCTAATGAACAGTCAATAACGAAATGAACATCCCTGTTACAGAATGGATTTATCCTTGAAAATACTATATAACTCATTTGTCGGGATTTATTTTGTTTGCAATATTATCAATCCAATCGCAGATATCATCTATCCATGTAGTCTTGCCTGTAAACAGAAATTGCAATGGTGCTAAAAACATTATTGACGCAGCAAACACACATGAGCCGAATAATGCAAAAAGCAGGTAGAGTAATCTTCTTAATGGTTTCATACGTTTGTCTTTTTATCTCCCCATGCCAGTAACCCAACATGGGGAGAAGGTATTACTTGTATGATTTTTCTAACTGTCTGATGATGTCACCACCGTAGGCATTGCGAGTGAGGTTGATGAACTCCTGAATCGTCATTGTGCCGTTGTCCTTGTCAAGGTCATGGTCTCTTGCGAAAGCAACACGTCCGAAGGTGCATGAGCCTGTGAGCTTGTTATGCCAATGATACAAGTCACTGTGCTCTGCTACACTGTCAAGCGATGGATATTGCTTCTTGAAGTCTGCTATTCGTTCTTCAATAGGTTTGTTGTCCTCATACTTCTTCTGTGCGTCAGCGAGTGCATCTTTCAGCGTTTCGCCATGAGCGAAGAAGTCGCCTACCTTTGCTATGTAGCATGGTGTCGTTGTGAGGTCACTATTAAGTCTCTTGCCTATTGCATAGTTGCCATGCACGCTATCAATGAGTGTAGGTGTATCGTCAACTATATACACCTTCTGGTGATTAAACTCTTTTATGCCATAGCCATCGCCAGAGCCATAGCCATAGCCATCGCCATAGCCATCGCCAGAGCCATAGCCAGAGCCAGAGCCAGAGCCATAGCCATCGCCATAGCCATCGCCAGAGCCATAGCCCTCGCCTGAGCCCTAGCCGTCGGCCTAGGCATAGCCATAGGCAGAGCCATAGCGAGAGACAGAGCGATAGACAGAGGTTAG
>JAGHTW010000007.1 GCA_018065145.1 Candidatus Prevotella equi | reverse complement strand
AATAATGACATTATAGACTTCGGTCCTGTGCGTGACACAACAAAGGATATTATTAAAGTAGTAGGTGTTGGTGGCGGTGGTTGTAATGCCGTTGCCAATATGTTTCTTGATGGCATGGAATCGGTAAGATTTGCCGTATGCAATACCGATAGCAAGAGCCTGTCAAAGAATCCTGTACCGACAAAGATTATGCTTGGCAAGTCAGGTCTTGGTGCTGGCGCAGATCCAGAGAAAGGACGTAAGGAGGCTGAGTCGAACATTGATGAGATACGGGCTTTGTTTGATGACAACACGAAAATGGTATTCGTTACTGCTGCCATGGGTGGCGGTACAGGAACAGGTGCAGGCCCTCTCGTTGCAAAGGTTTCACGAGAGATGGGTATGCTAACAATAGGCATCGTGACCATTCCGTTCTACTTCGAACGCCGTCCGAAGATTATCAAGGCGCTAAAGGGACTTGATGAGATGCGCTCCAATGTCGATGCTCTGCTTATCATAAACAATGAGCAGATAAGTAAGGTGTATAGCGATTCGCATATCTCCGTTCGTGAAGCCCTTAAACTGGCAGACAACGTAATGGGTAATGCTGTAAGGAGTATATCAGAACTTATCACGTTGGCAGGAGAGATTCAAGTCGATTTCGCTGACGTGAAGACAACAATGACTAATGGTGGTGGTGCTATCATGGCGATAGGTAGGGCTTCTGGTGAGCATCGTGTGCGCAATGCCGTGCTTGATGCATTGAACTCTCCTTTACTTTACGGTGCAGACATCAGCAAGGCAACACGTATTCTGCTCAACATCTATACAAGCAGCGACCATGAACTGTATGTTGACGAACTGGCAGAGATTGATGCCTTCATGGACGAGCTTGATTCCAACATCGAGGTGATATGGGGTATGGCCAAGGATGACACTCTTGATGAGGATGCAAAGATAACTATCCTTGCAACAGGCTTCGACAATTCTATTCCTGTTGAAACAAAAAAGGCTGAGACAACAGAAGATTACAATGAGCTCATAGACAAGTTATACGGTAGGAACAACAATGTTGAAACAGCATCTATTGCCGATCCTCCTTTCACCATAGTTGTCCCTAATGCTCCTGAGATATGGAAGGAGAATACTGTTGTAGATAACGACAACGGTTTTACAAAGGTTGGCAATGACATGGATCAGGATGAAGAGCAAACAATCACAGAAGAATTTTCAGGGTCATCAGAAGCAAAAAAGCCAGAACCAAAGTATGAAGACCCCGCAAAGAGTTTCCTCAACAGGGTTAAGGCACGAATCATCAGTGGATTGTCAGAACTTACAAAGCCTGAGGAATAATGATCACAGACCAAGACATCATACACCTTCAAGCGGTGGTAAACGAACTGAAGGCGGCAGGTCGCTATAACGAACTGCTGTCTATTGTAGGTGTGCCAACTTTGCAACAGTTGAACCTTGAGGCTGCAAAGGCACGTCTGAGCCCTCTTGTCATAACGTCTGACTATAGATTCCTTCTTCCAGCATACAAAAAAGAGGTTGTGTTGCCTCCCATCCACAAAGCCCTCTATATTCTATTTCTTAACCATCCTGAGGGCATAGAATACAAGCGACTTGTTGACTATAAGGAAGAGCTTACAGACCTTTATCGCAGCATTGGAACGCGCATCAATGACCATGTGATAGAGAAAAGCATAGACCGTCTGGTAAGTCCTCTTGATAATTCTGTCAACGAAAAAGCTGCACGCATAAAATCTACCTTCGCCATGTGTATGGATGAATATCAGTTAAGCTATTATATGATAGCCAACCATACGGTGCGTCATATTGAAGGTTCTTCAAAGATATGGTTTGAGAGGAAGAAGTCTATCTCTTTGCCAAGGGAACTGGTGACAATGGAGTTTCAATAAAATGAAACGGTGTTACGAAAAGAAGCTTCGAACTTCAGGAGATGCATTTGAGGGCTGCTATCATACCGAAGGTGAAACAGCGTCCGAGGGAGAGACCGGTGTGATGGAATGGATAGTCTGCACCTCCAAAGAAGCCTCCACCGACATTGCCTGCACAGTAGAGTCCCGGAATGATATTGCCTTCTGCGTCTATAGCCTGAGCATTCTCGTTTGTCAGAATGCCAGCACAGATGCTTGACACGCGGATGTGCTTCCTTGCTGCCCAGAACGGTGGTTGCTTGATGGCATGCATATACTGCTGTGGTTTTCCGTAGTCGAGGTCCTTGCCGCCATCGCATAGCTCGTTGTATCTGTCTATGCTCCGTTTCATATTTTCAAAAGGTATATCGAGTTCTGCTGCCAGTTCTTCCAGAGTGTCGCAACGGTGCAAGTCTATAAGGTTCTTGAATACGCCCTGTGGTGATTCAACAGCACCTGGAATGTATTTCTCCATAACGTGTGGCGGCACCATACCATCAACAAAATCCCCCTTTGGCCATTCTGTATAGCTGCTGTCATAGATGGTGCAGTACCATCCACGCGAACCATCAAGGTGCTTCACATTGACATGCCTACCCCTGTATCGTGGCTGGTTGCGCAGTATGTTGCCCATATACACAAAGCCGGTATATTCGTTGGTGAAGCGCTCGCCGTTCATGTTAAGGTATAGGAAAGGTTCTTCAAACATCAGTGCCGAATCAAAATCGTGCATCATCTTTGTATGCCCCACTGGCTCCATCGTTGCACCAGCCTCCATAGCCATGAGATGGCCATCGCCTGTCTTACCAAACTGCTTCTTGTCGAAGTCTGCCACATCAGGACACCACTGGCGCACCATTTCCTCATTGTTCATATAGTCGCCCGTGGCAAGAATCACGCCTTTCGTGCCATAGAAAGAGACCTCTTCGCCCTTGTTCTCTGCCGTGATACCGACAACCTTCTCACCATCCTTGATGAGATGACGAGCACGAGTATTGAAGAATACTTCAAGATTAGGGCATCTGCCCATGACATTGTTCAGAACATTCCTCAACACATTTCCTACATTCTGTGGTTTTGGTCCTATCCATGGAGCCATGAAGTAGCAGTGGTCATCACCATAATCGTATGTTTGCTGACGATCTTGCCACAAGCCAGTGAAGTCGTGACTTGTGGAACGGAAGGCGAACAGACCGTTGCCATCGTTCAGTAGTGTGCCACAATCGGCGTTGCTGTCCACCTTGCTGCCGTCACCATATTCTATCTCGGTAGTAAGTCCAGCACGATTAAGATACCACATCAACGCTTCTTCGGAGTGCTCTGCGTATGCACGAAGCTGTTTTGTGTCACAACGCCAGTTGCAAAGACTGTTGGTATGATGAATCCATTTCGCTATGCCCGCCTCAGTGGAACGTGATTTAATGATGGCCGAGGCACAGTTACCTTGAGAAATGACCGTAGCTTCTTTCTGTATGAGAGCCACAGAAGCGCCATGCTCTGCAGCTACGCAAGCTGCCACTACACCAGAAGCACCTGCTCCAACAACAACGATGTCGTATCTTTTATTCATATTATTTGTATCTGTTGAGATTTTCCACAAATGTTATATCAAACTACTGCGGCATTTATAATCATGTATAGAAGTATAAGTGCCAACGCCATGGCGGGCACAGTCCCTTGCCTTACTGGCATGATGGGCTGATGATGCATATAACGACTGTGTATCTTGCATAGCACACCCGCTACAAGGAGTGCCAGAAGGAATCCTCCGAGTATGTCGCCAGGATAGTGGAAGGCGAGATATACCCTTGAGTAGCACCATAGTATAGCGGTGATGCTGAGCGTCAGTGTTACCCAACGATTACGGAGCCAATAGATGGAGACAAAGGTGATAAGCCATATATTAGCAGAATGACAAGAAGGGAAGCCATAGCCGTTTCCGTACTTACCATTGACGAGATGCACCAATGGTGCGATTGGATTTTCAGGATTACTTGGACGCAAGCGGCCTATCCATGGTCTTAAGAAATGTGAGTTTGCCCAATCGGTAAACAACATGCCGATGCCTATCATAAGCAATATAGACAACACTCCGCGCCAAGAGTAATTACGCCATACGGCATAGAGAATGGCAAAATAAAGCGGAATCCATACCGCCCTTTGACTCACGAGATAAAAGAAGGAGTCAAAGAATGCGGTGTGGGTTCCGTTTATTATAAAGAATAATTGTGTATCCACTATCTTACAAATTAGAACAAGCTCTTCTCAGCCCAGTAGCAAGCGATACCTGCAACGTAACCGATGAAGGCAATCCATGTCACGTTCTTCATGTACCAACCGAAAGAGATGTGCTCCAAGCCCATTACAACAACACCTGCAGCAGAACCGATGATGAGCATAGAACCACCTACACCAGCACAGTAAGCAAGAAGCTGCCAGAAGAGTCCGTCAACAGCAAAGCTTACAGAAGCAGGATCGATAGCATACATCTTCATTGACGCTGCAACGAGAGGCACATTATCAACGATAGAAGAGAGGATGCCGATAGCACCTGTTACGAGATAGTCGTTGCCGATAGTGTCAGCAAGCCATGTTCCCATCTCCTTCAGAACGCCAATCTCTGAGAGAGTTGCCACAGCCATAAGGATACCAAGGAAGAACATGATGGTAGCCATATCAATGCGTGAGAGCATCTTCGTTACACGCTTTGCCAATGGGTCATGCTCTTCCTTCTTGCGGTAAACAAGTTCGGTAACACACCACAAGACGCCAAGCACGAGCAGTATGCCCATGAAGGCAGGAAGTTCGGTAACGGTATGGAATACAGGTACAGAGCAAAGACCGCCAACACCGAGTACAAAGATAAGGTTACGCTCAAACTTTGTTATCTCGCTGATTTCTGCCTCGTGCTTGTCAACGACCTGTGGCAGTTCACCCTTGAGGTGCATCTGCATCACTGCCGTAGGAACGATGAAGGCAATGAATGAAGGTACGATAATTTCCTGAATAACGCCTGCTGCTGTAATCTTCTGACCTGCCCACAGCATGATAGTTGTAACGTCGCCGATTGGAGAGAAGGCACCGCCGGCATTAGCAGCGATAATAACGCAGACAGCGAACCACATACGATCCTGCTTGTCATGAACAAGCTTACGAAGAATCATAATCATCACGATGGATGTGGTGAGGTTGTCAAGCACAGCAGAGAGGATTGCAGTCATAAAGGCAATCTTCCACAACAGCGAGCGCTTGGTCTTTGAAGCAAGAGCGCCGCGCACCCAGTTGAAACCTCCGTGCTGATCGACAATCTCTACAATTGTCATCGCACCCATAAGGAAGAACAATGTAGTGCCAGCCTCGCCAAGGTTCTTCTCTATTGACTCACCAAGTTCAAAACCCGGTATGGCAAGAGACTCATAACCAAGGGCTAACAGCGTCCAACACACTACGCACATCAAGATGGCAACAGCCGCCTTGTTAATCTTTGTTACCGCTTCAAGAGCTATGAAAGCATAGCCAATACAGAAAGCAATAACGATAACTGAAATTAAATTCATAGTTTAATATTTTTAGATTTAGTTGATGATTTCGGTTAATCAGTTTGCAAAGGTAACAATTTTTCAATAAAACATACAAAATATATCGTTTTTTTTGAAAATATATTTGAAAATGAACAAATAAATACGCATTTTTCTTGCTTTATAACATTTTTTTAGTAACTTTGCCAATGTTTCTATGCCTATACCAGACAAGGAAAACTATAGAGAAAACAACACCAAACAACTAAACGACTAATTAACCAAACAACTATATACATGGAAAAGAAATATTTCTTTGCTGTAGATCTTGGCGCTACAAGCGGACGTACCATCGTGGGCGGACTTAACGACGGCAAGATTGAATTGGAAGAGCTGACACGATTCCCGAATAACCTTATCGAGGTAAATGGACATTTCTATTGGGACATCTATGCCCTTTATTTTGAAATCATCAAGGGACTGAAAGAAGCTAAGCTGCGTAATCTCACCATCACCAGCATTGGCATTGACACATGGGGTGTTGACTTCGTATGCGTAGCAGAGGACGGAAGCATCTCTCAGCCAATAGCATATCGTGACCCACACACCTTCGATGCTATGGAGGATTATCTGGAGAACGTCATGCCTCGCGAGAAGGTGTATGACACCACAGGCATACAGTTCCTTAACTTCAACTCCATCTTCCAGCTCTACGCCATGAAGCGTGCTGGCAATAGTGCACTGAAGAATGCGCAGAAGATTCTCTTTATACCTGATGCCCTCAGTTATATGCTCACAGGCAATATGGTTTGCGAATATACCATTGCCTCTACGGCGCAGCTTCTTGACCCAAGAACAAAACAACTGGATCCACGTCTTCTTGCTTCTCTCGGATTAACACAGAGCAAGTTCGGCAGAATGGTGAACCCAGGCGACCTTATCGGTGCACTGACTCCAGAGGTGCAGGCAACAACAGGACTTGGTGCTATACCAGTAGTAGCAGTAGCAGGACATGACACTGCGTCGGCTGTTGCTGCCGTTCCTGCTGCAAATGAGAAGTTCGCTTACCTCTCAAGTGGCACTTGGTCACTCATGGGTATCGAGACAAAGGACGCTATAATAAATAAGGTGTCATACGAACGTAACTTTACCAACGAAGGTGGCATCGAGGGCACAACACGCTTCCTCAAGAACATCACAGGCATGTGGCTTCTGGAAAGCTGCAGAAGAGAATGGGGTGAGAGGGCTCCGAAGGATTATCCTACACTTATTGCAGATGCTATGGCACAGCCTGCATTTCAGAGTATCATCAATCCTGATGACAAGATGTTTGCAAACCCAGTCTCTATGGAGGAGGCGATACAGCAATACTGTCAGAAGACTGGTCAGCATGTGCCACAGGGCTATGCGGAAATCACACGTTGCATCTTCGAATCTCTCGCACTTCGTTACCGTGAGGTATTCACTTGGCTCAAGGAAATGGCGGGATTCGATATCGATGTGCTGCACATCATAGGCGGTGGCTCACGCAATGCATACCTCAACCAGTTTACTTCTAACGCAGTAAACACAAAGGTTCTTGCCGGACCTCAGGAGGGCACAGCCCTTGGCAATATCATGGTACAGGCAAAGGCTGCCAATGCCGTTGCCGATCTGTGGGATATGCGCAAGGTAATAGCAAATAGCCTTGACCTCGTAGAGTTCAATCCGCAGGACGCAGCAGAATGGGATGCAGCATACGAAAAATACTGTAGCATTTTGCAAGTAAAAAGTAAAAAATAAAAAGTAATACTAACATATAACAACCGTGACACCCACTGCGGTTAGAACTCCCTCCCACGTGGAGGGTTGGGGTGGGTCTCTTTTATGGCAAAACCACTTGTAGAAACAAAAGCAAAGGTTGGTGTATTCTCCATCGCACTTGGAGCTTACCTACCACAGTTCCCACAACTCGTACCAAACTTCGAAGCACAGTACGAGGAGTTTAAGAAAACACTTCCAGACACTATCGAGATTATCGATGGCGGTATGGTAACAACAAAGGAGCAGTCTATGGCTGCGGGTGATAAGTTCCGCTGCGCTGACGTTGATCTCGTTATTATCCAGCTCCTTACATACGCTACATCAAACAACATGCTTCCTGCTGTTCGCGACCTCAATGTACCTGTTGTACTTGTCAACGTACAGAAGAAGGCACAGCCTGACTATAAGAACACCGACATCCCTACATGGCTCGGTGACCTTTATGCTTGCGGTGCTGTAGGTGAGATGGTTGCTGACCTGGAGCGTGCCGGCAAGCGTCACGCTGTTATCACTGGTGTAGTAGAAGGTGGTGACCCTGAGGTTCAGCACGAACTGGAAGAATGGTGCAAGGCTGCACAGGTACACCGTCGTTTCCGTTACACCAACATCGCACAGATTGGTCGTCCTTATCCAAACATGATGGACCTCTATATCGATGAGACGAACCTCTACCACCGCATGGGTCTCTTCACAAAGCAGTTCGACTGGGAGAAGATGTGGGCTATCGCAGATAACATCACTGACAAGGCTGCCATCAAGGCGAAGGCAGAGGATATCCTCAACACCTTCGACATCGAGGGCGGTAACGATATTGAGAAGGTATGGGACATGGCGAAGTATGTTGTTGCTTTCGAGCAGTGGGTAAAGGACGAGCAGCTCGGTCTTATCGCTTCTCACTACGACGGTTTCGCACAGGGCGTAGCTGGTAAGCTCGACTCTATGCTCATCCCTGCATTCTCTATGCTTATCAAGCAGCACACTGCATGTGCCGTAGAAGGTGACATGAAGGTTGCTATGGCAATGTCTATCCTCAAGACTATCTCTGGCACAGGTACACTCGCTGAGATGTATTCTATTGACTTCCCAGAGGATATCTGCATCATCGGTCACTCAGGCTCAGGCGACTTCGACATCTCTCAGGCTAAGAAGCCTACAATGAAGATTGTTCCTGTATTCCACGGCAAGGCAGGTGGCGGTTACCTCACACAGTTCTACCCACCAACGGGCGCTGTGACATACCTCGGCATCACACAGGACAAGAACGGTAAGTTCAAGTTCGTCGTTGCAGAGGGCGAGAACCAGGAGGGTGAGATCTTCACATTCGGTGATACCAACATGCGTACCAAGTTCTCTATCCCATGCCGTGAGTTCTGTAACAAGTGGTCTGAGGCAGGTCCTACACACCACATGGCAGCTGCCGTAGGTCGTCATATCGACACTATCCTCAAGGTTGCTAAGATAATGGATGTTGAAGTAGATATCGTTTGTAGATAAAGCCCCCCTCTAACTCCCCCGAGGGGGAGGATTTATAATTACCAGAAAATCCTTAAAACATTATGGCAGAAAATATGAATGAACAGCCCCAAATAAACAACTCCTCCCCTAGGGGAGGTCGGAAGGGGGCTTCCTCATTAAAGAGTACCATTGCGGTATCTCTCAATAACTATCTTGACGCTGGCGCTATTGTTGCCGGTGCATCAGGTCTTACACTCTGGCAGAACTACCTTGATCTGTCAGAGATACACCTCGGATGGCTTAACTTCATCTCGGCAAACTGCCTTGGTGCTGCTATCGGTGCCATCATCGGTGGCTTCCTTGCAGACAAGTACGGTCGTAAGTTCATCTTCACTTACAACCTCCTTGTATATATGCTCGGCGTGCTCCTCGTTATGTTCTCCATGAACTTCCCAATGCTCCTCGCAGGATTCCTCGTAACAGGTATCTCCGTAGGCGTTGGTGTACCTGCTTCATGGACATATATCTCTGAGAGTTCTGAGGTCAACAACCGTGGCAGAAATATCTGTATCTCACAGATGTCATGGGGTATCGGTCCTCTTTTCATCCTTCTCTTCGGTATGCTCTTCGCACCGGGCGGCGCACTCTACGGCATTGTAGAGGGCGTAGCAGGTATCTTTGGCGTTACCGAGGGCACAGGACTGGAGGTATTCAGCTCACGTATCGTGTTCTTCACCCTCTTCGTCATCGCCTTCATCGCATGGAACCTCCAGCGTCAGCTTGAGGAGAGTGCAGAGTTTACAGCCAACAAGGCTGCAGAGAAGGAAGAGGACAACAGCCTCATGCACGCCTTCGCAGTACTGTTCTCCAACAAGGTTGCCGTAAAGACAGTATGCTTCCTTGCTGCTATCTACCTTACATGGAACCTCGTTGCATCCGTGATGGGTTTCTTCCAGCCACACATCTACGAGACTGCTGGTAACCTCACCAACGAGGATGCCAACATGCTCTCTTGCGTCAGCTGGCTCATCGTGGTACTGACTACATTCTGTATCTCACCTCTTGTTGATAAGCTCCCACACAAGATATTCTACATCGCAGGTCTTGTTTCTGCTCTTGCAGCATGGGCTATCATCATCTGTCAGGATCAGCTCCTTGAGGCAGGTGTCAGCGGTATGGCAATCCTGTGGCTCTTCACTATCCTGTGGGGCTTCAACAACGGTTGCTCAGTGCAGATCTTCTACGCTCTGTGGGGTTCAGAACTGTTCCCTGCAAAGTTCCGTGCAGGTGCTCAGGGCCTGATGTTCTTCATCGTCCGTGGTCTGTCAGCAGTATGGGGACTCGTCTTCACCTATATCTACGCAGGTGGTGAGGGCTTCGCTCTCGCAGCATGCTGTATGGTAGGTCTGCTCGTTGTATCCCTCGTAGTAGGTGTACTC
>JAGHTW010000119.1 GCA_018065145.1 Candidatus Prevotella equi | reverse complement strand
GGAGTGATTCTTTATTTACCTTTCTGTTCCTTTATATATTCCTTGCTGTATTCCACGTAGTGCTGTGCAAAGGATTCTGCTTGGTTTGGACGGGTCTTCTTTATGAACTTTGCTGGTACGCCTGCCCAAAGCTCATGCTCGCCTACCTGTGTGCCACCAAGTACGAGTGCACCAGCAGCGATGACAGCACCTTCGCCGATGACGGCCTTATCCAAAACGGTAGAGCCCATTCCTATTAATGCGCCTTTCTTTACATGACATGCGTGAAGAGTGGCATTGTGACCTACTGTTACGTCATCCTCAAGGAAAATGTCGTTGCCGTTGATGAAGTCCTCTGACGGACGTTCTTCGCCGCCGAAGTTTGTTACGTGAAGGCAAGAACCATCCTGTACGTTGACACGGTTGCCAAGGATAACGCGGGCTACGTCACCACGTAGTACGGCGTTGAACCATATTGAGCATTCGTCACCCATACGTACATCACCGATTATGTTAGCACTCTCTGAGAAATAACACTCGTTTCCCCACTGTGGAGAAACACCTTTGTAAGATTTTATTAAAGCCATTGTTCTTTTGTTGTTAGTTATCTGATAGGGTTTGCTACTTCCTGCAGGAATATAGCGTCAAGGGTGAATGTTGCGGCATCGTTGGTGTAGAAACCACCACGTCCCATTGGTATGGTGTTCATGGATTCTGCTCCCTGAAGCATACGGAACGGATTGTTCTGCATGAGGTCATGGTAAGCCACCTTGTGTAGTTCTGTGTTACCGGTATGCCAATATCCGTACCCTTGCAGTCTTGGTATGCGGAATTTGTTCTTGCTGATAGATAGCGCTTTTTCCTTGTACTCCACTGCATGCTGCAGCCATGTCTTGTTCCATTCAGGCGTAGTGATAGAGAGCATCATCTCGTTCATCATTTCAAAACCACCCATAATGGTAAGCAGGTGGTTAGTATTCTGAACGGTGCTGTCACCCTCCCAAGTTATTATTCCCGTTGCGGGGTCATAGCCAAGTGCCTTAGGACCAGAGAAGATGCCATGAGGCAGTTTTGTTATGCTGTTCATGCCTGCAAGAATCTTGTCACGATACTTTGTGTTGCCCGTGCGTTCCCATTCCGTAAACCAGTTGCCGGCGTAGGCAAGCCAGTCAGGTCCGATACGAAGACGTGCTGGTGCCGTGCAAGGATATTTCTCCGAACGTGGTTGTGCTAGTCTCATAGGGTCCAGATGGTATAATAGTTGGTCAGCATCTACCACTTCTCTCATGATGTCACCCATGCGTTCGTCTGCTGTCAGGTAATACATGAAACGGTTCCAGAATGCTTCGGAGATACGTGCCTCCTTAGCTCCGCAGCCCCAATGAAGTACATTATGTCGTGTACCCAGTCCTGCGTGAGGTTCTCTGTGGTAGCAATCCACTTCAGCACAGTGGCGTGTCATTGCCACTGCCATGCGATAGGCGTTGCTGTCTCCTGTTCGCAGAAACTGATACCATAGCATTGCCGGTGTTCCTAACTCTGTGTTATCCCATGCGTATCCACCAACGTCATAACGCCACTCGCCCCTTGAGGTGTCATAGGAATGCATAACGTCGCCGTAGTTGAAATAACCATACCATCCATGTTCTTCCTGTTGCTGTATGTAGAAACGATTGATGTCGCTCAGAAGTGAATCAAGTGCGGTACCCTTGTCCAAAGACCAATAGCCGAAGGCACGCTTGCGATGCAGATACTCCGGTGTCGGGAGATACTGTGGATGTTCGCTTAATGATGGTATAAGCGTAGCAATGCTGTCGATGGATTCATTAATAGTATATATATATAATGTGCTGGTGCGAGATATACCGTTGGCGGTGCTCATGCCTGGCTGTATATCCTCATAGGCAGCATCAAGACCATGTGGTATGGTATCATAATGCGCAAAGTTCATCGCCTCTGCTTCTTGGCTCCATAGGTATATGCTTACCGTAGCAGTATCACTGCGCATGCCGTCAACCTGCAGTGTGGATGGGTAGGACTGCCAGAAGTCCGTGAGATGTATTCCTGTGCTACACTTTGTATCGCCTATTGCAATGATACCAGGACTACGTTGCCCCTCTAAAGTGCCTATCCATGGTGAGATTGATGTAGCGCGCTTGCGGATGGAATATGCATTAGGAGAGAGTTGTGACAGTCTGAAACCATCCCATGCGGCAATATTGTCAAGTATTGTCTGACTAATCTTGTTTGCGGCATTGCCATTGCTGTCCATATCTATCGGACGCCTTGCTATGAGTGGTTTCACTGCGAGGTTATGCTTGGATGAAAAACGTACAAACCTTTTGTGAAGAGCGTCGTGTAATGGCACGCGCAACTTCACAGCGAGTGATGACAAACCATTAGCGTTAGTCGTAGAATCAATGAAATGTGTGAAAACGAGTTTGGCTTCGTTACTGCCATTGTATGTATAAAGACGGGCAGTGAAGTTCTCTCCATCCAGTCTCCATGTATTGCGAACCTGCCCCTGTTGCTCATGTGTGATGCTGTTTATAGGCAGTGTCATACCGTTCTGTTCAAATGATAGACGGTTTAGAATATCTGGTGTCGCGTCTTCTTTCGCCTTATTGCTCTTTCTCTCTTTGGTTGTTCTGTTTGTTATGCTTAGTGATAGTGGTGAACTATCAGGTGATACCGTTGCTATTGCCTGCCATTTGACAGAACCATCAGGCCATGTGGCAAGAGTCCATTGGTCTGATGCCAATGCATTGCCGTTTGCTGTCTTTACACTAAGTGATGATGATGGCAGTAGTTCGCCTTGTGCGAAAGGTACACCGAAGGTGGTAGGTATAGCTCTCTTAATGGCTGTGGTATTACTATCAATGACAGGATGAATTGTGATGTCTTTTGCTTTTGGCAATACTGTTGCCTTATAGTTACGGAACTGTGCATGGGCTAGGGTGGTGCGGAATCCGAAGTAACCATGCGTCAGCGGATGTGGGTCAACATAATCTACCAAGCATTCTCCGTCAATGATGTAACGCACGTGTCCGTCAATGTTTTCCAGACGTATCTTATACCAGTGGTCACCTTTTATTAGATGCTTGTCATCAAGGTATTCACGCAGTATGGCAGGTCGATACTTTACCTCTGTAACACCGCGGCTGTCACCATCGTAACGACGGAACCTTGTGGTTTTGTTGTAGTTGCCACCATAGCCCATGTAGTATAACTGTAGTGTATAACTATTGACAAACTTACCTCCTCGGCGTTTGATGTTTACGAATACGTCCTTTGCATTAGGATCACTTGCCATCCAGAAGCAGTTAAGGTCTGACACCCTGCCGTCGCTCATGATACGCGCTTCGTATTCTATCACGCCATCGCCCGATAGTGGTTGTGTGTTCCATAGGGTTAGACCGCCCGGAGCGTGAATGTCAGCAACAGAGTCCTTGGACCATGATAAAACGGCATCACCCTCGGCCTCCACAATCCAATTATTGGCGTGGAGACCAAGGGTGATGCATATAAATAATAATGTGAAATAATATCTCATTGTGAGTTGTTAGTCACGTGGCTTGATGTTTGTTGCTTCGAGCATCTTAGCAACCTCATCATTGATACGCTTGCCAAACTCCTCCATCGTCATGACAGCCTGCTCGCCGCCACCTTGTTGGCGCATAGCAACAGTGCCTTCAGCTGCTTCCTTCTCGCCAACGATGACCATGTAAGGGATTCTCTTGATTTCGTTGTCACGTACCTTACGGCCAATCTTCTCGTTACGGTTGTCCACAACGGCACGTACGCCAACGGTGTTAAGGTAGTCCTGTACCTTCTCTGCGTAGTCGTTATATTTCTCAGAGATAGGAAGGATAGCAACCTGGTCAGGTGTGAGCCAGAGTGGGAAGTGACCTGCGGTATGTTCGATGAGTACTGCTGTGAAACGCTCCATAGAACCGAATGGTGCACGGTGTACCATGACAGGAACCTTCTTTGTGTTGTCATCAGCTGTATATTCAAGTTTGAATCGCATTGGTAGGTTATAGTCCACCTGGATGGTCCCCAACTGCCAGCGCCGCCCGATGACATCCTTTACCATACAGTCAAGCTTTGGTCCATAGAAAGCAGCTTCGCCCGTCTCCTGACGTGCGTTGATACCACGCTCTGCACAAGCATCAATGATTGCCTGCTCTGCTGTTGCCCACATCTCATCTGTACCGATGTACTTCTCTGTATCCTTAGGATCACGGAGTGAAATCTGGAACTCTACCTGCTCCTCGTTGAAACCGAAGATAGAGAATACAGCCTGGATAATGTCGAGTACGCGAAGGAACTCACCCTTTACCTGATCAGGACGGCAGAAGATATGTGCATCGTCCTGTGTGAATGAACGTACACGTGTGAGACCGTGAAGCTCGCCTGACTGCTCGTAACGATAAACTGTACCGAACTCTGCACAACGGAATGGGAGTTCACGGTAAGAACGTGGCTTTGAAGCAAATACCTCACAGTGGTGAGGGCAGTTCATAGGCTTCAGCATGTATTCCTCGTCCTCTTCCGGTGTATGTATTGGCTGGAAGGAGTCCTTGCCGTAGTGTGCATAGTGACCTGATGTCACATAGAGGTTCTTGGAACCGATATGTGGAGTTATTACCTCCTGATATCCGAAGCGCTTCTGTATATGACGGAGCATGTCGGTGAGACGCAGACGGAGGTCTGTTCCCTTTGGCAACCAGATTGGAAGTCCCTTACCTACACGATCTGAGAACATGAAGAGTTCCATCTCCTTGCCAATCTTACGGTGGTCACGCTTCTTTGCTTCTTCGAGCATTACGAGATACTCATCAAGCATCTTCTTCTTTGGGAATGAGATACCATAGAGACGCTGCATCTGCTCGCGCTTGGCATCACCACGCCAGAATGCACCAGCAATGCTTGTGAGTTTGATAGCCTTGATGATACCTGTAGAAACGATATGTGGACCCTTACAAAGGTCGGTGAATGCGCCCTGAGTGTATGTGGTTATAGAACCGTCTTCGAGGTCCTGCTCGATATGCTCTACCTTATATGTCTGACCAGCAGCGGCAAACTGTGCGATAGCATCAGCCTTGCCTACCTCCTGACGTACTACAGCCTCGTCCTTACGTGCTAACTCCAGCATCTTGTCTTCAATCTTCTTGAAGTCACCTTCCTTGATCATCTCGCCATTTGGCAAGAGTACGTCGTAGAAGAATCCGCTCTCTATAGCAGGACCAAATCCGAACTGTATGCCTGGATAGAGTTCTTGCAATGCCTCTGCAAGGAGGTGGGCTGATGTGTGCCAGAAGGCGTGCTTGCCTTCTTCGTCCTCAAAGCGATAGAGTGCTATCTTTGCATCCTCGTTGATAGGACGGTTGAGTTCTGTTGTTTCGCCGTTTACTCCGCAAGCCACTACATTACGAGCGAGGGCAGGAGAGATGCTTTCGGCAATCTGCATTCCAGTGACGCCGTTTTCGTATTCGCGCACTGAACCATCAGGAAATTGTATTTTTACCATTGTAGTATTTATATGTTGTTTATATCTATATCTAATTATGCATTATGAATTATGCAATACTCAAAGCGCTTCATCATCAGGACGATGTATGCGTAATGGACGGGTAGGGGACTTCATGTGTTTCTTCTTTGCTATCCATCTTGCTTTACGTTGTTCGTATTCCTCGTGATGATATTCTAAATAATTGTCTGCCATTAATTATATTGCAAGCCTTTATTCGTTGAATTTAGAGTAGATAACACTAACTATGATAGGCGATTTGACAGGGTTGCTGTTTGCATCGAGATAAGTGTCCGTACCTTTCATCAGACGTGTGCTCTTGAGTGACAAGTCGTATGTTATCTTTGTCAACGTAGAGGTATTTGCGACTGTAGAGTATGTAGCTTCTACAGGTACAAGGGTGAA
>JAGHTW010000134.1 GCA_018065145.1 Candidatus Prevotella equi | reverse complement strand
TCATATTCTGTCATTGCAACAGCCTCCGTTCCTTCCTCGTCAATGCGAATGATAGCTTTCTGCTGACTATTGCTGATATAAACGTCATCTCCAGAGATCTTCCTGAAATCTGCATTCTTTTCAAAGGCAGACTTCACTCCAAGGCTTTTCATTACGGACACTACATCTATCTTTGATGACACCTCCAGGCGAGGGAATTTCACATTCACTATAGGGAACATATTTTCATAGTGCTGCCTGCCATAGCATTGCATCTCACTCTTCATTTCGTCTATCGGCTTACTTTTGATGTAATCCTTTATCGTAGAAAACCCCTTTCCCGGCAATGGCAGGAATACATAAAGAGAGTAGCTGTTCATCTTCGTGTCCTTGGCTATCCTCTGCTTATAAGGCATGGCGAGTACCTGAAAGGACTTTGTCTTCATGTATCGGAAGTGCGAACGCTGCGACATCATCATCACCTTCACCTTCTTTCCCGTGGCATTAGTAAAGACAGTTGGGTGAGTAGCATTCACATCAAAAGGTTCATTCCATTCGCCATTGAAATAGATAGTATTGACACCACACATTACACCGTCCAATGCATCAATGCCATTGGGTATCATTCCGTTGGTCTTCTTGTATATCCAGTGGTTTACGTCTGCGAGGGTTTTAGTGTTGAACGTCTTTGACCATATTTCGGAACCGTATGCCGCCCTTGCATTGGAGGCAAAAGCCTGTTTGAGGGAATACTGTTTATTCACGGCAATGAGGTTTGCCATGTCTATCGTAGTGCCGGCGGTGTCGGATGGCAGTTCAAGGTCTTTCGTTATGTTGCTTGCCTCTGTATGAGTGATTCCCAAGACCTTGTTCAACTCATTGTATGTCTCTCCTTGTGCTCCATCCCTCAATATGGAGTATAGCATCTCTATCCCAAGAGGTGAGCACACCATATTGCCTTTATACTCCTTGCTTATCCTTTCATATACAGAATAAGCAAACATCTGCTGATTCTTAATATCTGCAAGGTCAGCAGCCGCAGCAGTAAGCACAACGCTTTGATTGTCATTCTGTACAGACTCCTTTAGCGCTTCTTTTGCCTTTGAAATACTTAAAGCGGTAGTTGTCTCACTATCAGACTGCGTCTTGTGTATGTTATCGTACGCAGAAGCGCTTGATGACAAGAAAAGCAAAGACACAACCATTGTCATCAACAGTAAATTCTTATTTATTTTCATTCTCATTATGTTTAAGGGGTTCGTAATTATTTAACGATGCAAAATTAATGAATAACACGTTTCCTTGCAATAGTTTTCTACAACTATTTTGGTTAAATAATTATAATTACACACTATAGTGTAAATATTTTACTATCATTTTAATAGTTATTAAAAGAAAATTACGTACTTTTGCAGTGGAATGACAATATGCTATAAGCAAAATTAACGAATTTATATATATAATATGACTGAAAACTTTGCTGTTTCAAAATAAATTATTACTTTTGTAACCACAACAAATAACAAAATGGGAAATCATGCCAGAACTGAACGATTATCACAAGAAAGTGATGGAGGAGAAAAAAGCTTATGTGACTTATTCCATAAAGCATCCAATGTCGCTAGAGCAACGCTTAACGCAATGCAGGAGATTGCGGGAACAACGTCTTGCAAGGGAGTCCAGATTGCAAGCCTAAATAAATGGGCTCATCAGGAAAATGGAGAACACGACATCTTTGATGCTCTACCTAACAATGTGCTGCATGGACTTGATGACAATCTATACTTTATAGATACCATTATATATAAGTCTTCCGAAGAAACGATCAATACCTACAAGAGTCAGTCACCACGCTTTAACGCTGATAAGTAGAGCAGCCCAATGAAAGCGAATGTTGACAAATACTTCATCTCTGCCAATGCGGTAGATGACATACCCGAGAGCTACTATCAGAAGCTGGAGCCAGTAACACCCTCAAAGCAAGCAAACGTCTATTGTTTGTGAAACTCAATGTCAACAATATCTCTCAGGCAATAGCCTATTGTATGAACTATAAGTTGCTATAATCTCCAATACATCTCCCACACACATTTCTGGGCATTGGAGAAACAAGAACAATTACTTTGACATTGCAACTTCTCTCTTTGCTCCTGGTTGAACGTCAGTGACGTTATGCCAGTCACTGCTATCATGGAATTGCTTAACGACACATAGTAAAACTTGGTGGCTTCGCAGTCACCAAGTCCTAAACTCGCTCGGCAGCAAAGACGCTTGCCCAAGCAAGAACTTATCTATGTATGATTTGAGGTTTACTCAATTATTTGTATTATGTTGAAGTTTAATATCTTTTATTATTGAAGTCTGAAGGTAACAGGTATGACGTACTTTACGCGGGCGGGTTTGCCGTTCTGAGTGCCTGGTGTCCACTTAGGCATTGAAGCAACCACACGCTGTGCCTCGTTAGTTAGTGCAGAGGTTATTTCTTCAGCAAGCTTCGCTTCATCGGAATCTGTCTTTGCTGCTTGTACCCATTCTTCAGAAGAGTTACCTTCTGATGCTGGCTTCTTCTCTTCCAGTTTATGGAAATTGATAGTCTTCACGCTACTGAGGTAACCGTCTTTCTCTACAATAAACTGAACAAGTACTCGTGCAGAGACACCATTCTCGAAGGCAATCTTCGGATACCTTATGTTTGTTGAGAGATATTTCATCAGTTCCTCCATGCCTCCTTGGTACTCAGGCATGTGCTCAACGACATCGAAAACATTGTCGACACCAATATCCAATGATACTGTTTTGCCATCGACGGTCCATGATAAATTCCCGCCTGCGTATCTTTCTCTCGAACTGAGCATTTTGATAATAACCACTGCACTGACATTAGGATTCTTCGTATAATCCTTTATCTTTTTCTTGTCCATTACAACTTCTGCAGACTCAATCTTTGCCCTGTCAATGGCCTGAAATTCCTTTCTCGTCATTTTCTTTCCATCAACAATGAAGAGAGACTTGTCATCTGCAACTTCCATGATAGCGTTTACTCCTTCTGGATTATCACCGTCAGCACATAAAGCATGAACTATAAGTGAGTGAACAGTGTCAGCATTTGCAATGTTATCTGCATTTTCTAAGATATTTTCTTTTTTGATAACAGATTTCTTTGTACCTTTGTCGGCGATAACTGACGGTGCATCCTGAGTGATGGCATCAATTCGGTTGTTTAACTCTGGTGTGGCGAATGCACTTAGTGCAATAACTGTCACTGGGATGATGTACAAAGCCTTTGTACGCATCCATGGATTTGAATCTTTACGAAACATCATAGTAAAACGTTTTTTAAGTTGACTGTGATTAAAGCTGTTGGCAAAGGTGTAGGAGCTGGCGCCGACAGCTTTTCTAATTAATAATGTTTGATATTGACGGGCATTGACACCGCTGCGCAGTACGGCATCGTCTGCTTCGTATTCATGTACGTTGCGAAGGGATGAGGCAAGTATCCATGCCAGAGGATTCATCCATTGTATCACCTCCACGATATTCACAAGGCATATATCCCACGAATGGTGATGGCGAATGTGCCCCATCTCATGACCTATTATCTCCTTGGCATTCAGGCGATAGTCCTGTTCGCTGATTACGATAGTGCTGAACCAACTGAACGGCACTATATTGTTGGCATGGCAGTAGATGGAAACTCCGTCTTTCTCGTCTTTCCACAAGACACCTCTTCGTATAGTGAAATACAGCATAGCCAACTGATACAGCTTTACCAAAGCCGTAACGATGACACCTACTAAATATATGTAGGCGATGATGATGTGCCAGTTTATGCTGGTGTTTGCAGAGTGGACATATTGTGATTGTCCCTCTACTATCGCTATCGGCATACCAACCTCTATC
>JAGHTW010000160.1 GCA_018065145.1 Candidatus Prevotella equi | reverse complement strand
CGTGCCCATGGTTAATACCATCATACGCCTCGGCTATTGCCTGCTGCATGTACTCCTCATGTGTCATAATAGTGATTGTTATCTTTTGTCATGCTTTATGTAATCTACAGGTTGTGTGATTACTATCATGTAATGAACTTTTTCAACCGCAAAATTACAAATTATATTTTTAACTGCCAAATTATTATAAACCAAAAACACCATGTATTCTGCAGATGCCTCGCTTCGCTGCGGTTTAGTCTGCTGAATGCATGGTGTTTTTATTTAGTTGTAGGGTGGGTATGTATGCAAAACTTATCCTATACAGGTGTAGGAGGTGCAATAATGGCTGCAAATTCTATTAGTTTCAGTCGAATTACTTTTGGCCAGTCAATAGAATTTAAAATGTTGAAATGTTTGTCGTTGGACACAACGAAGGTAGCTCCGCATGTTATAGCGCAATCAATATATTTGTTGTCGTCTGGGTCTTCGGTAATTAGGTTGAAACGATATGTAGGTTCTACTTTCTCAATGTTTGGCATCGTGAGAATAGCTCTTATCACTATATCGGCAAAGACAGCGTTACCTGTACGTCGTTCTATAATCTCTCTGTATTCGGAGATTATCTCGTTTGTGATGCACAGAGTATATTTTTGTTGTCTGAAAGCATCCCAGACACTTCTGAAGTAAGATTCTGGAAAGATTATGTTCAGCAGGCAATTAGTATCGAGAACTATCTTCATTGGTATGGAGTTCTTTCATGGATGTTGCATATCTCTTCCAGTTTCTCTTGGTTAAGTGACATTTTCTGCCATATCTCACCACCCATCTTGTCCAGTTTCTCAAAATAGTAATTGGACAGAATGGTTTGTAAGTCACGTTTTGTCTCTTCTGTAGGGTCATAAGAGAACAACTGTAATATCATTCTCTGTGTAGGATTTATCTGTGTAGAAGTCATAGGCTAAACTATTATTAATCTGACCGCAAAGTTACAAAGAATATTCCTATTCGCCAAATATTTTGACGCAAAAACACCATGCACTCGTGCTGATGTCTCGCTTCGCTGCGGTTTAGTCTGCTGAATACATGGTATTATTCTGTTCGCCCTGTTTCTGTTTTTTGTATATATTGTTTTTATGAATGTTATACTTCCTGTTTTTTCTGGTTTGATCTTGCAAAAATAATAATTCTGTATTTCTGCAAAGAATACGAAGAATTTTATTGTTTCATATGAACAATTTTTTAATCATCTGCTTTGAATCCTTTTATCCTTGTACGTTCGTTGTTTAGGAACTGTTGGCTATTGGCAGAGGAAAGTTGTGCCAAGGCATCGTTTACGGCATCCAGTTGTTTCTCCAGACCATCCATGCGGTGATTGTCCATATCGTGTGTGTCGTTTACGTCGTGAAGGATTTCCTCAATGTAAAGACGTTGGTTTTGAAGTTCAAGACGTAGGTTCTCTATCTGCATGTTTGTATTTGCAAGTATGTTCAGTTGTTTGCGCATGGAGACAAAGGCGCGCATGATTTTTATGCTCATTTCAATGGCTATCCTGCTTCTTAGAACGGCAGAGAGCATAGATATTCCTTGCTCAGTGAATGCGTATGGCAATGCTTTCTTTGGTCTTTTATTAGATGTTATCACAATTTGTGATGACATAATAAAGACTTCATTTTCTGTTAGTTGAAACATGAAATCATCTGGAAAACGTTCAGCATTGCGTTTCACAGCCTGATTTAATACACGTGTTTCCACACCATACAGCATGGCAAGGTCACGGTCCAGCATTACTTTCTGTCCGCGTATCTCGTATATCAGGTTTTCTATTGGTTGTTGTACTGTCAGTTCTTTGTTTGCCATAGGTTCGTTGCCAGGATATTTTATTTTTACAACCGCAAAATTACAAATTATATTTCTAACTGCCAAATTATTATAGACTAAAAACACCATGTATTCTGCAGATGCCTCGCTTTGCTGCGGTTTAGTCTGCTGAATACATGGTGTTTTAAATTCTATTGTGTATGAAAAACTTTTTATTTTATTGTGGGTGCAGGCGGAGCATCGATTGTTTTGTCCTCTTCTTTTGTGCCACCAAGCACATAGAGCTTAATGTGCTGACGGTCTGCGGTCTCATAATCAGAACCATCCTTCGTAAGGATTATCTGGTCGGTGGCATTGGTCATTACTATGTTCTCGTCTTTGTTGACGGTATAGTTGTAGTAGATGGAGGTGGTAGGGCTCTTCTCGTAGGAGGATTTGGAGCTGTTGTAGGTAGAGCTTGTCAGTATTCTTGTGGTACTCTGTACACGATTTGATGCCAGACTCTCTTCACCTATCTCGTTTACGAAGTTGATGTAAGCTATTCCCTCGTTAACAACAAGATGAAATTTCTGGTCCTTGTGGATGAAGAAATCGTCTGTGGCAGTGTATTGAGTATATACGTTGTCATAGGCTGTGGTATTGGTTATCTGGACCTTACTGGTATAGCAGGAGGTGTTGAAGAATGTGATGGAAATGCTGTCATACTTCTCTGTATTTGAAACAGTGATGGCATCCTCTGTCGTTTGTTTGATAGGAGCTTCAGGGAAAGTGCGTAGCAGAGCAGTGAGTGACAACATCTCGGAATTATGTATTTCATTTTCATCATCACGATATGTACCAACTAACACCGTGCCATAGGGTGAAGAGCCGCTTCTTGCTTCTGTTTCGCGAATGGTCTTGTCGCGGTATGCTGTGTCACCGTTAGTGCAAACGAGACTCATGTTTCCTTCTTTGTCCAGCGTACATTTGTTGCCTTCCTTGTCGCTATATATGAGATTGCCTTTGTCATCCATCGTGGTGCTGACGATATTGCTCATTCCTGGCATGGATTGCATGATGCCTTGCTGCTCAGCAGTGCATCCTGCTGCACCATTCACGGTAGTACCAGGCAAGAGTGTTGTCTGTCCTGTATCTGAACCATCGTTGGCTACATCATTGCTGCATGATGATAGGTAGCAGGAAGCCATCATCATTGTTGTTGCTAATAAATAAATCTTTGTTTTTTTCATTGCTATTAAGTTTTTATTATGATTGATAAAAATAAGAAGCGCGGATGTTCTTATCAATCACCTAAAGGCCCTTGCAAAGCCCCACAATACAGATAAGTCCATCCACGCTATAGCGCAGACGTTCTTGTAGTTCTGTATTGTGTTATATGCATTAGGCTTCTGCTTTATGCTTTGAATCAATTTAGAGTTTGCAAGGTTCTTAGGTGATTCGATAACATAGAACGTTTTTCTTCGATATGTCTTGTATTTCTTAGTTAATGTGTTCTGTTTTGTAAAAGAATATAAAGGGTTATTCAAAATTCAGATAAGTATTTCTTTATTTGTATCTCTAATGGGTCAAGGTCATTGGTGACAGTATCCAAAGGAGATCTTCGTGTATGTTTATGTAGTCATGAACAATGACGTGCCTCATACCTACGATAAGCTTTCTATGGAAGCTCAGGATGCGCTTCTTTCCATGGTAGTGTGAGCACATAAGCCGCTTCACCAATGATGTCAACGTCACTATCTTCGCGTTCTTCTCCTCTGGCGAAGGATCCAAACATCCATGCCTTTGTCACTGGTTGGGTAACAAAGAAATTGCGCATGTTCTCTATCATCGTATTCCTGCTCGTAGGTTCAATTGTTTTATTGTTTTTGCAAAAGTAATATTTTTTCTTCAATTCTACAAATAAATAGCACAAATTTTATGTCATATTTTAGTGCGCTTCCAGCCAGTTCTTGCCCCAGCCGCTGTCGGCAATTAGTGGGACGGCGAGAGGGTTGCAGAGTGAAGAATTGTGGCAAGCGTTCTGCATCTCTTCGATGACGATGCGCTCCAC
>JAGHTW010000068.1 GCA_018065145.1 Candidatus Prevotella equi | reverse complement strand
GGCAGCCATTGCCATACCCTTGTAGGTCTTTCTCGTATTATTGCTGTAAGAGACGGTATCCTTCAGGTCTGCAGTACCAGTGGCGATGATACTTGCATTGCCCTTCACTTCAAAGCGCAGCTCTTGTTCCGCATCCTGCACACGTATGCCGTTCCTGTCTATCAGCTCCGCTGTGATGAAGCATACATCCTCTTCGCCATTCTTTAACTTACCGTCAATGGTGAGCCTGATGTCCGTTGCTTCGCCAGAGGTTGACAGTACGCGTGTCTCTGCTTCTTTTCCCTGCTCGTCAATACCTACAGCCTTCAGTGTTCCCGTTTCGTAAGGAATGCCGAACGTAGCTTTGAACTCCTCTGCGCGTGTTGTAGGGCGTTCGCCAATAAGCTTGTCGTTGAGGTACAGACGCACCTTCGGATAGCGTGAATAAATCTCCACGTCTATATTCTTGCCTTCGTGTCCCTTCCAGTTCCAACACTCCCATGTAGGCCATACCGACCACATCGTTTCCTTTATCTTTCCGAAGTATCCATCAGGTTCCTTTACCGCCATGTATAGTTTGTTGCGGTCAGGACGATAAAGCATCTCGCGGTAGTGTGATATAGGCTTTCTCCAACCAGTCAAGTCAATGTCACCGCAATATGCGCCGTGCCAAGGGAACTGCTGTTTCATCCAAGGTTCGCCGTCAGTCTCACCCTCATAGAAGAAACGTCCGATGCCTGACTCTCCAAGATAGTCTATGGCAGTCCATACGATGTCGCCAATCACGTATGGGTTGTCATTAACCATCGTCCAGTTGCTGAACGCATCGCGAGGATAACTCTCCGTCTGCCACATTACACGTTCCGGTACACGCTCATGGTCGCTCTTCGCCTTGTGCATCATGTAGTTAAAGCCAGTGATGTCAAGCACCGCAGCATGTGGGTCGTATATCTCCCAGTCAGGATCCCACGCGCAGAGAGCCTCCGTCACAGGACGAGTGCTGTCATACTTCAGTATTGCTTTCTTGAGTCGCTGCGCCGTTGCAATAGAGGCAATCTGTTTGCGTTCTATAATCTCGTTGCCAATGCTCCAGCTGATGATGCTTGGGTGATTGCGGTCACGCAGTACCATTGCTGCTACATCGTCGTTGCTCTCCTGTTTGAAACGCAGATGATAGTCGTGTGGATTCTTTTGAACTTCCCATCCATCAAATGCTTCGTCTATCACCATCAAACCAAGTTCATCACAGGCGCGGAGAAAATCTTCGGATGGTGGATTGTGGCTTGTGCGAACCAGGTTGAATCCCGCATCCTTCATCAGCTTCACCTTGCGATATTCTGCATTCTTGAATGACGCAGCACCAAGAATACCGTTGTCGTGGTGTGCATCACCGCCATAGATCAGCGTCTGCTCGCCATTGATGCGAAGACCATTCTCTGCATCGTATTCTATGGTGCGAATGCCGAACGTCTCTGTCTTTTCATCTATCACCTTTCCGTTTTCAAGAATTTCCACCTTTGCCTCGTATAGGGTAGGGGAATCGCAGTTCCATAGCTTAGGATTGCTGATATTGACATATTGTGTCACCTTGTAGGAAATTGTATTTGGAGCAATGGTTGATTCAGTGCTTGTTGCTGATACACCGGCAGATGGAACGGAAACTCTCACGGAGATGTTCTTTGGCGTACTGCCTTCGTTCTTTACATTCGTCTGGACAAGTACCATTGCGTCGTTCTTCTCTACCTTCGGAGTTGTTATGGCAACGCCCCATTGATCTATGTGTATAGGGTTGCTCACTACAAGCTGTACTTTGCGGTATATTCCTGAACCTGAGTACCATCGGCAGTTCTTCTGCATTGAATTATCAACACGTACTGCGACAATATTGTTGCCCGCTTTCAATTGTTTCGTGATATCCACTACGAATGGGGTGTAACCATAGAAATGTGCACCAACGGAATCATCATTCACATATACTTTCGAATCTTGATAAACACCATCGAACACGAGTTTCACAATCTTACCCTGCCATTCCTTTGGCATGTTAAGAACCTTGCGATACCATCCTATACCGGCAGGTAGATAACCGCCTTCGTTGCCCATTGTATTTTCTCGCTTGAAGTCACTCTCCATACTCCAGTCGTGAGGAATGCTGACCGTCCGCCATGCCTTGTCGTTGTAGCTCACTTCTTTCGCTTCCTTTACATCTTGCTGACAGAAACGCCAGCCGCTGTTCCATGTCTTCTCCGTCCGGACGGATTGTGCCATCATACAAACGGATGTCAGCAGACACACTGCCATGAGAATTGTCTTTTTCATTGCTTAAACTATTATTTTGATAATTGATGTCGAAACTAACGATTACAAAGTTACAACATTTTTATTTATTTTTCAAAATATGAATTGTATTTCATAGCATAATTTAATATTTTTTTGTAACTTTGCACTCGCTTTTATGAATAAGGAAAGAATATGACATTGAATAAGATAGAGATAATGGATTCAACACTCCGTGATGGCGAACAGACCAACGGAGTAAGTTTCCTGCCACACGAGAAACTGGACATTGCGCGTATGTTACTGCGCGATGTTAATGTAGATCGCTTGGAAGTAGCATCGGCACGTGTCTCTGAAGGAGAGAAGGATGCTGTCAAGATGATATGCCGTTATGCTCGTCAATTGGGTAAGGAGAATAGTATTGAGGTGCTTGGATTTGTCGATGGCGGCAAGTCCGTGGATTGGATATTGGAATGTGGTGGCAAGGTGATAAACCTTTTGTCAAAAGGATCATACAATCACTGCATACATCAGCTTGCAAAAGAGCCTGATGAACACATCGCTGATATAAGGAAGACGGTGGCTTATGCCATGGAACAGGGACTGAGCGTAAACCTTTATCTTGAGGATTGGAGCAATGGCATGAAGGATTCGCCAGAATATGTCTATCATCTCATTGACAGTCTGAAGTCTTCAGGCATTAAGCGATTTATGCTTCCTGATACTCTTGGTGTGCTGACGCCAAAGCAGACGGCAGCATATTTCAAGGATGTGGTATCACGATTCCCTGACCTTCACTTCGATTTTCATGCACATAACGACTACGACCTGGCTGTGGGTAATAGTCTTTCTGCTGTCACTTATGGCGCAAAGGGACTTCACGTTACTGTCAATGGACTGGGAGAGCGTTGTGGTAATGCACCATTGGCATCTGTACAGGCTGTGTTGAAGGACCAGTGTAATCTCACTACTTCAATACAAGAGGATATGCTGAATGATGTAAGCAAACTCGTAGAAGGATATAGCGGCATCGCTGTGGCACCAAACCAGCCTATCGTGGGTGATAATGTCTTCACGCAGGTTGCGGGAGTTCATGCTGACGGTGATAATAAGCATAATCTCTATTGCAACGCTCTTGTGCCTGAACGTTTCGGACGTAAGCGTGAATATGCTCTTGGCAAGAACTCGGGTAAGGCGAACATCGAGATGAACCTTCAGGAACTTGGCCTGGAACTGACACCTGAGCAGACAAAGAAGGTGACGCAGCGTATCACTGAGTTGGGCGATCGTAAGGCACTTGTAACACAGGAGGACCTTCCTTACATCGTGGCTGACGTGTTGAAGCACTCGGCACCGGAGGATCGTGTGAGACTGAAGGCGTATATGTTGAGCCTTTCATACGGACTGAAGCCGCATGCCAATATCAAGATAGAGATTGATGGTAAGCAGTATGAGGCTGATGCAACGGGCGATGGACAGTATGATGCTTTCGTGAAGGCACTAAGACATATATATAAGGTGGTGCTTGGACGTACATTCCCTATGCTTGAGAATTATGCCGTGAGCATCCCTCCTGGTGGTCGTACAGATGCACTTGTTCAGACAAGTATCACATGGCGTCATAAGGATGGACGCATAATACGTACACGTGCTTTGGATGCTGACCAGACGGAAGCGGCTATCAAGGCTACGTTCAAAATGCTAAACCAGATTGAGGAAGAGTTTGAGAAGTAAGGTGTATGAAAGTAATAGTTTTTGCAACAAATAACGAGCATAAACTGAGTGAAGTACGACAGATTCTCAGTGGTATGTTCGAGGTGAAGTCTCTTAAAGAGATAGGTTGTTTCGAAGAACTGCCAGAGACTCATGAGACACTGCATGAGAATGCCGTACAGAAGGCAGAATATGTAAAAGAGCATTATGGCTATGATTGTTTCGCTGATGATACGGGACTAGAGGTAGCAACTCTCAATGGTAAACCTGGTGTTTATTCTGCACGTTATGCTTCAATAAGCGAAGGTGATTGGAAAGCTAAGGATGGTGACCATGATTCTGAGCAGAATATGAAGAAACTCTTGCACATGTTAAATGGAAAGGAAAATCGTTCCGCACAATTCAAAACTGTCATTGCATGGTTGGTAGGAAACGAGAAACATCTTTTCGAAGGCATCGTGACTGGTGATATTACGAAAGAACGTCATGGCGCAGAAGGATTTGGATATGATCCTATCTTCCAACCAACAGGTTATGATGTTACATTCGCAGAAATGTCTGCTGAGGAGAAAAATAGCATCTCACATAGAGGTAGAGCAATACAAAAATTAATGGAGTTCCTAAATAAATAGGAACTCCATTATCATTATTACTTATTACTTCTTCCTTATTCCTTATTACTTATTACTTTTTACTTCTTCAACTTAGTTGAACGCACGTTGAACGCTACAGCGCACCTTTTGTTGAAGGCAACTGATAGTGATAGATGTCGCGCTTTACTGCCATGCGGATAGAGCGTGCGAAGGCTTTGAAGATTCCTTCTATCTTGTGATGTTCATTGGTGCCTTCAGCCTTGATGTTGAGGTTCATCTTTGAGGCATCGCTGACACTCTTGAAGAAGTGGTGGAACATCTCTGTTGGCATCTCGCCAATCTTCTCACGATGGAACTCTGCATCCCAGATAAGCCATGGACGTCCACCGAAGTCAAGTGCTACCTGACAGAGGCAATCATCCATAGGCAGTGAATAACCGTAGCGCTCTATGCCACGCTTGTCACCGAGAGCCTTAGCGATACATTCGCCAAGAACAATGCCTGTGTCTTCTATAGAGTGGTGCTCGTCAACCTCAAGGTCGCCATTGCAACGAACGTAAAGGTCCATCATACCATGACGTCCTATCTGTTCAAGCATGTGATCAAAGAAACCGAGACCTGTCTGTATGTCGCACTTGCCTGTGCCGTCAAGGTTTATCTTAACTGTGATGTCTGTCTCCTTTGTTGTACGGGTTATCTCTGCTATGCGTTCACCAGCAAAGAGAAGCTCTGCTATCTTTTCCCAAGAATAGGACACAACATCATCCTTCTTTTCTGGAACGTTAACCTGTGCATATTCTGGTGCTATGCGAAGGAAATTACAACCAAGATTTTTTGCCAACTGTGCATCGCTGTCACGATCGCCTATGACGAAGGAACCGGCAAGGTCGTACTCTGGATTGTCGATATACTTGGTGAGCATTCCTGTGCCAGGTTTACGGCATGGATGGTTATCCTCAGGGAAATGACGGTCAATAAGTATCTCGTCAAATTCAATTCCTTCACCCTTAAGTGTTTGAAGAATGAAGTTATGTACAGGCCAGAACGTATCCTCTGGGAAAGAATCTGTACCGAGTCCATCCTGATTGCTGACCATGACAAATTCAAAATCGAGGTTCTTGCGGATGAAGGCAAGATTACGGAACATGCCTTCTACAAAAACAAGTTTCTCGAATGAATCTATCTGTTCATCGGCTGGCTCCTTGATAAGGGTGCCGTCGCGATCTATGAAGAGTATCTTTTTCATTTCTTTGGGTTTGTGATAACGCTAAAATAAAGGTATAATAGCGATGTGAGATTTGCGATGAAGAGCAAGAAAGCAAGAGCGTATGCCATGACACATGACAAGAGCATTAATGCATAACCGTACCATGGTATCAATACTGTATCACCAAAGTTTATCTCTCCTTCAATGCTTCCAAAATATGCGTTGATGGATATGACGTATGGCAATACGAGTATAGCACCAATTGTGGTGGTGAGCAGGCATCCTAACAGTACGACTCCTATGATGTTGCCAGTATTATGCATTACAGCCTTAAGGAAACTCTTTGCTGGAAGGGTAGGGAAATGCTCCATACCCGACATACGCTTCCACATCTTGAAAAGACGACGAAAAGCGAATGCAGCGCTAACGATGGTGAGAAGCATTGCAGCTACACCAGATATGACCCACATGTTGTCTGCTGGCTTATTTACTTGCAAGCATACGTTAAGGTATGTGAGGCATAGGTTCATCAGGGTGAGAAACAATGCCATTAATGTACACCATGGGAGCATCACCTTTGTGATGACAAAAAGGTTCTTGCCAAGGAAACGGTAACCGTCAGCAATACATCTGACGTACGACCGTTTCTTTGGTAAATCGCTCAGAGGCATTATGTTTCTTGGCTTCTCCATTATGTTGCTCTGTATGGATTCTTTTTTCGTTACTTCTGCTTCTTCAGTTCTTCGATAGACTGCTCAAGAGCAGCAATCTTTTCCAGTGAGTCGCTTTCCTTCTTGCGTTCCAATGCAACTACTTCTGGCTTAGCATTTTGTACGAAACGTTCGTTGGATAGTTTCTTTTGTACACCGATGAGGAAACCACGAAGGTGCTTCAGCTGTGCTTCTGCCTTCTCTATCTCTGCATCAACGTCAATGAGTGCTCCAAGAGGAATAGCATACTCGCGAGTGCCGATCATGAAAGAACTTGTGCCGTCGCCCTTCTGTGATACGTATTCGATGTTTGAAAGAACTGCCATCTTTTGGATAACAGGACCAAGAGCAGGACACATTGTGACAACCTTGTCATCAGCTCCTGATACTACAACCTGCAACTCAAGAGGTTCGCGTGGTGAGATGTTCTTGGTCTGACGAACGCCACGCACACCAGAGATAATCTGCTTTGTCTCTTCAAAGTCTGCCATCAGTTTCATCTCTTGCTCTGTTGGTGCATCAAGCTTGAACTCTGATACCATGAGTGCCTCGCCATCCTTGCGTTCTGCAATGTGCTGCCAGAGTTCTTCCGTGATGAATGGCATGAATGGATGTATGATGTGAAGCAGCTGGTCAAAGATGTCAAGTGTTGCGTCGTATGTAGCCTTGTCAATAGGCATTGCGCAGTTCTTCTCGCGGTCGTAGTCAGGCTTGATCATCTCAAGGAACCAGCCAGAGAACTCATCGGTGAAAAGCTTGAATGCTGCCATAAGGGCTTCGTTAAGGCGGTACTTTGAGTAATCATCATTGATTTCTGCATAGACAGCCTTGATCTTGGCATTCATCCAAGAGATAGCCTTCTTGTTAGAAGCACTCTGCTCCTTATCGCATGTTTCCCAACCCTGAACGAGACGGAACGCGTTCCACATCTTGTTACAGAATGCCATGCCCTGTGCGCAAAGAGAATCATCATAGAGAATGTCATTACCCGCAGGAGCTGCAAGCATCATACCCATGCGGACACCATCAGCGCCATACTTCTCAATTAGCTCAAGTGGGTCAGGTGAGTTACCGAGGGACTTTGACATCTTACGGCCGAGCTTATCACGAACGATACCTGTGAAATATACATTGCGGAATGGTATTTCCTTCTGATATTCACAGCCAGCCATAATCATACGTGCTACCCAGAAGAAGATGATGTCAGGACCTGTTACGAGGTCTGCGGTAGGGTAGTAGTAGTTTATCTCTTCGTTGCCAGGATTATTGATACCGTCAAAGAGAGAGATTGGCCACAGCCATGAAGAGAACCACGTGTCAAGTGCATCCTCGTCGCGTGTAAGCATGTCGGCAGTGATGTTGTCGCCGTACTTTGCCTTTGCCTTTGCAAGAGCATCATCTTCTGTCAAGGCAACGACGAACTTTTCCTCCTCAGATGCGGAAGCATCAGAAACTGTAGTGCCATCGTTGACGAAGTAAGCAGGAATGCGGTGTCCCCACCAAAGCTGACGAGAAATACACCAGTCCTGAATGTTCTCAAGCCAGTTTTTGTATGTCGTAACATACTTTGTAGGATAGAATTTCAGCTCGCCGTTAAGCACTGGTGGAAGAGCGATGTCTGCCATGTGTTGCATAGAGAGGAACCACTGCTTGCAGAGACGTGGCTCTACTGCTGTGTCCTGGTTACGCTCTGAATAACCTACCTTGTTGTCATAGTCCTCAATGTGATCCATAAGACCAGCAGCCTCAAGATCCTTAGCTATCTGCTTGCGCACGTCCATACGATCCTGTCCAACGTACATGCCTGCAGCTTCTGAGATTGTGCCGTCAGGGTTGAAGATGTCGATAGTCTCAAGGTTGTGTGTCTTGCCAAGTGCATAGTCATTAACGTCATGGGCTGGTGTCACCTTCAGACAGCCTGTACCAAATTCGATGTCAACGTAACGGTCTTCTATTACAGGAATGACACGGTTTACGAGTGGTACGATAACCTTATGACCCTTTAACCACTGGTTCTTTACGTCCTTAGGGTTGATACACATAGCGGTATCACCCATGATAGTTTCTGGACGTGTTGTTGCAACGATAGCAAAATATCCCTTCTCGTCCTTGTGGAATACCTCTCCCTCTTCGCCTGTGAGAACAACAGGGTTGGTGTCTGCGTCGGCAACGTAATATTTCAGGTGGAAAAGCTTAGACTTCTCCTCACGGTATATTACCTCTTCGGTAGAGAGTACAGTCTGTGCCTTAGGATCCCAATTCACCATGCGGAGACCACGGTAGATGAGTCCCTTTTCGTAAAGGTCAACGAATACCTTGAGCACAGATTCGCTACGCTTCTCATCCATAGTGAAGGCTGTGCGGTCCCAGTCGCAAGATGCTCCCAACTTACGGAGCTGCTTGAGGATGATGCCACCGTGTTCATCTGTCCATTCCCATGCATGCTTTAGGAATTCCTCACGTGTAAGGTCGCGCTTCTTGATGCCCTGCTGCGCAAGTTTGTTTACGACTTTTGCCTCTGTAGCGATAGAAGCATGGTCAGTGCCTGGTACCCAACAAGCATTCTTACCATCAAGGCGTGCCTTACGGATAAGTATGTCCTGAATGGTGTTGTTGAGCATGTGACCCATGTGCAATACGCCTGTAACGTTTGGTGGAGGAATTACTATTGTGTAAGGCTCGCGGCCGTCAGGCTTGCTTGAAAAAAGTTTGTTGTCGGTCCAATATTGGTACCATCTTGACTCCACTTCCTGTGGAGAATACTTCGTTGCTAATTCCATTATGTTATTGTTATTGTATTTGTTTTTTACGTTGTGATTGGCATTGTTGCCCGTAGTGAGTGTATGAAACTATGCCAAATTTCGTGCAAAGGTAATATTTTTTTCTCACATTGACAAACATTTCCTTATTTTTAATAAGGAGTTGTGTACTATCCGAAATGCAATGTTCATTTTTTGTTTTAATATACACGTAGTTTGTCGCCCACTTTTGGTGAATAGTCAGGATCAAGATGATTTAATTTGTAAAGGTTTTTTACACGTATTCCGTAGGTTTGCGAGATGCTATACATACTCTCTCCTGCCTTGATGATATGAGGTTTGTTTTTGAATGACTTATCTGCCTTTGTGCGTTTCTTTAGAAGGTAAATAATATCTCCATCTGAGAGTTCCGCGTTTTTGCTTAACTCGTTGTATTTCGCTAATTTGCTATATTTTACGCCAACTTCCTTAGAAAGTGATTTGAAGGTGTCGCCATGCTTTGCTACGATGTAATAGTTTTTGTTGCAATACTCTATCTTGTGTGTAGGCGTGTGTCCTGATGTGTTTGCACCAGAATGTTCTGCAAGATATTTATCAAAGGATGTTGCCTTATCGTATTTGTGTAGTTGGTAAAGTTCAATGATGTTGATTAATTGTTGCGCATAAGTGGGACTTGTGGCATAGCCACATGCTTTAAGACCTTTTGCCCATCCTTTGTAATCTTGCGTGCTTAGCGTGAAGAGACGGTCGTATCTTGGTTTCTTTAAGAAACGACTGTGGTCTTCGTAACTTTCTCTTACATTGCTATATACACGGAAACAATCATTCTTTTCGTCATCGTCCTTATACAATTTTCTTCCAGTCCAGTCGTGGCACTTTATTCCAAAATGATTGTTGCCTTGTGTTGAAAGGGTGCTGCGTCCTGCTCCGCTTTCAAGTAGTCCTTGTGCAAGGGTTATGGAAGCTGGTATTTTGTGAGTGAGCATCTGTTCTATGGCGATGTCTTTGTATCTATCTATGTATGCCTGATATGTACTGTTCCATTTTATTTGTGCGGAACTGTGTATTGCGCATAGTAAAATGATAACTGTGTATATTGTCCTTATCATTGTTGGGTAATTGATTTTTGCTATTTAATTGTCACTTGATAAAAAATAAAGCGATGTTTCACTGCTGTGAACATCGCTTTGTCTTTGGTAGTGGGTACGGGAGTCGAACCCGTGTACCCGGCGTGAGAGGCCGGTATCCTAGGCCACTAGATGAACCCACCAAAATATGTTTCTCTTCTCTCTATGTGTAGTGGGTACGGGAGTCGAACCCGTGTACCCGGCGTGAGAGGCCGGTATCCTAGGCCACTAGATGAACCCACCATAGAGTATGAAATGAAGGTGCGGAAGGTGGGGGATTCGAACCCCCGGTACGGTAACCCGTACGTCAGTTTAGCAAACTGGTGGTTTCAGCCACTCACCCAACCTTCCCTTTCTTATCCGGTTTGGGGT
>JAGHTW010000170.1 GCA_018065145.1 Candidatus Prevotella equi | reverse complement strand
TCATTGTCGTTATCCGCATTCTTTATAAGCTTTACAAGGAGGTCGGCATTAGTAGGTTCAAGGATTTTGTCTTTCACTCTTTGCCTTATTTCTTTTATAAGGCTTTCGCGCGTAGGTCTTGTTTGGTTATTCTCTTCCATAGTTATAAATAAGGTTAGTAGCAATGAACTACTAATTCAACTATGGAAGTAGGGTAGGGGAAAAGAAAAAGGTGCAGACCTTTTCCATTCGCGTTCACGAGGAAGCCTGAGATGAAACCCCGCTGATCATGTTGGAATGTGCCTACACCCTAAGGTGAGAACATTATTACATGATCATTTAGGGAAAGTCAAATCGTGCTTGTCTTTCCTTGTGAACACAACTATTTCTTTACTTTCTTCCGTTTGAAAAGAAATCAGTTTCTCAGGCTTTTTCTTTTCTGCGCTTGGCTGTCTTGCCTCGCACAATGAACGCGAAATAATAGTTAATGCTTTCGTTAATATGTCTGCCACTCTCTGACCATTTCTCTTTCCTTGGTCGCAGTGGCGTGAATTGTTTTCTGATTGCAAAAGTAATCAAAATATCTCATACGTGCAAATGTATGAGAATTTTTTATCATGGATTTGGGTTCTGTAATCAATTGCTATGACTTTCAACTACTCTGCTGCCAGCCATAAAGAGAGATAGCGGTCGTAGATATAATACCCATTTTCGGACTTTGCTACCACACCGTTCTTTACCAATGTGTTGAGAGCTAATTTTACACTGCTGACGGCTGTAAGCTTATGACGCTGCATGAAGGCTTGCTCATGAGGCTTCTGTACGACATTCTCTCTGGCTATTGCACGAAGAAGCTTTATCTGACCACGGGCCATCAGTTCGCAGTAGTCCTTATAAACCACCTCGCCCTCCTTCTTTATGTCGCGAAACACTTCCATGAGATGTTCCTTGGTAATCACAACATGGGGCATGGCATAGAGCCGGTTCATTATGTCCTGTATGTAATAGGTGTACCCTCGTGCGAAGTCGTATGCGTCAGAGAATACCTCTTCCGGAATCTCCTTACCGCCCTTATTCATCAGACCTACAACAAACTCGTAATATACATCCTTATTCAAAGGCATGAGTCCCATACGCTGGGTGCTTTGATAGAAAGGTCTTCTTGGTGACGAGAACATATCAGCCATGAGGTGCTGCTTGCTGCCTGCATAAATAAAATGAACATTTGGTGCAAACTGCGCAACAGAACGTAGTAACGCTTCGGTACCTTCTTCCGGGTACTCCAATATCTGCTGGAACTCGTCTATGGCAATAAAACATTCATGCCCACTGTCACGCATGTAACTCATAATCTCCTTCAAAGTAGCAGAGCTTGCCTGAGGCTGTATGTCAAGTGAAACGGAAGGAGTGCCAGTGAAGGGATCAACGCTGAATACTGGTCGGCAACTTTTGAAGAATGCCGACAGACTCGCCATCAATTTCTCGCCGAAGGTGTCCATGCTTCCTAATATGATAGAAGCCATCTGTCGTACCAGTTCCGTCTGATTTTCCGTATTGTAAATGTCAAGGTAGAAGCATCTGCGTGTGCTGTCCTCTTTTAATAATCTGTTAAAAGTATGCAGTATCAACCCTGTCTTGCCTAAGCGTCGAGGACTGATAAGTGCTACATTGCGGCCGTTTACGAGGGCATCCGACAGTGTTGCCGTTTCTTCCTCTCTGTCACAGAAATACTCTGGTCCGCCATAGCCTAATGTGAAGAATGGATTAATCATATATCAGCAAAAACATAAAATATGAAACATAAAATATGAAATTGCTGCAAATTTACAAAAAATCATTGATTCTTCCAAAGAAAACAACAAATATCTCATTCGTGCAAATGTATGAGTGAAAAATCTCTTTAAGAGTAAGTTGACCACACTCTCTTCTTGAGCCAGAGCTTAAGTATTGGGTCTGACATGTCCAGCGAGCGCGGTTCGGTTGTCTCTATCAGGTCTTTCTCCTTCAGAGTGTTCTTTAATCTTGTGATGTTAGCGGAAGTTCCCAAACGATATTTTGACAATACCGATTTTTGTGTGAATCCTGTGTGCACACCATCGGCAATGGCATGAAGGAAATTCATCTGATAATCCGAAAGTCCCTCCGTCTGCTGGATGAACAGCGCCTCCTGTGAATCGAGCAGTCGATTTGTTGCATATCTTAAGTCATCTTCCGTTGCCTCGTTATCTGTCTTCAACCATAAGAACCATGCCAGATGCTGAACGTAGGAGGAGTAGCACTCTGTAAGTATGGTTACCTCCTTTGCTAATTCTCTGGAGATCTTCTTGCCTGTAGCATCAAAACGTTCACAAATATAGTCCACCCAATCCCTCTCGCTTATCTTCTTCAGATACATCACATCACCAAAACGATAAAATGGATAACTGCGGTTAAGGAATATCTTTTCCATCATGTGTTTCTTGCTGCCATACATGCAGTACGATACATTCTTCTGGAGTTGCCATACACTACGAAGCTTTTTTTGGAATGTCAGCGAATCGGAATACTCGCCAATCTGCTGGAATTCATCTATGCAAACGACGATTTTGTATCCCTTCTGATTGGCAATCATCTCTGGAAGTTTCAATATTTCGTCTGTCGTATTGTTATTCGGGTTATACTCCAGTGAGATAGAAAAGTCGTTCAACGGATCCTGGCCAAGACTGATCTTCGGTACAAATCTGCTTAAAAATACCTTTGCATTCTCCATCCACTCCTCCCATTTAGTTGACGTGGCACGAATAACTGCTGTGGCGAATGCGTTGATGAAATCTATTTCACATCGTGTACCAAAGGCATCAATACGGACAATCCTTATTTCATTGTCATCAATCATGTTGCAGACTTTTTCTACAAGTGATGTCTTTCCCATACGGCGTGGGGAAATAAGTATGGTATTCACGCCATACTGAAAATTGGCAAGAAGATTTTTGGTTTCTTCTCGTCTGTCTGTAAAATTCTCGCCTTCAGCCTTTACGCCAAATACAAAAGGGGTTTTATTGCTCATAGTTTATAGGTATATCTGGCTACAAAAGTATAAAAAAAATCTTTACTAACAAAGTTGTTTGTAACAAAGTTGTTTGTAATTATATTTTTTTAGCAATGGTTAAATAATAACTGTGGTGTAAAGGCAATTCTTTTTTCATACTGTGCTAGTTCGTACTTCAAAATTATATACAGAAGCATAAAAAAGAATATATTTGTGGACTAATGTTTGCGTTTTATTGAAAAAAATGCTAACTTTGCACCATGATAGTTGGTCACTGCGCCATTCTGTCTCTTGTAATAACTGAAACTTGATAATCATGAAACAGAGAATTCTTTTTACTACAATTCTTATGGTGATGACAATGGCTGTCTCTGCACAACTAAATGAATTGGGAACCTTTAAGTGCGCGGCGCTTAATGTTGATGGACTGCCGGCGAGTGTCTCCATCGCAACGTATAAGATAAACCTGAACCCGGACTCGAAGGGTGGGGAAGGTGCTGCCGCTATCGGACGTAAGGCTGTGGAGATGGGCTGGGACTTCTTCGGTGTCAGCGAAGACTTCAACTACAATACGGAGCTTATGGCGCCGCTTACCGAAGCTGGCTATCAGGCAATGACCTATAAGGGGGAAATAAAGGTTTCGTTTGGTTCAATTACAAATTATCTGGCTAGCAGGCCTGTTGTCGATACGGATGGACTGAACCTGATATACAGCAAGGATATGATTGTCGGCAATGAGTTTATAAACAAATGGAATGACCACTATGGATACACCGACGACGGAGCAGACGGTCTCATCAACAAAGGCTTCCGCTTCTACACTGTAGAGGTGGCGCCAGGAATAGTCATTGACGTGTATATCCTGCACATGGATGCAGAGGTAAGCGAGGGAGATATTGCTGCGCGAGAAAGCCAGATGAATCAGTTGGTGACGGACCTTGTGAATAACAAGAACAACCATCCGAAGATAGTGATGGGCGATACCAACTGCCGCTATACGCGCGACAAACTGAAGAAACTCTTCATTGATGCCGTCAATGCCGACGAACGCTATACCATCAAGGATTGCTGGATACAGAAATGTAAGTTCGGCAGCTATCCTGCTTACGGCAGCGATGCCCTTATGGTGGATCAGCTGGGCTATGTTCGAGGCGAAATAGTGGATAAGATGTTCTATATAAACCATAAGGATAGCCCGTATTTCCTCGAATGCAAGAGTTTCAAGGTGGATACTGACTTCAAGAACGAAGCAGGGGAACCGCTTGCCGACCACTTCCCTGTCGTGGGAGAGTTCGCCTACTCGGTAAAGGGAGATGCAAATAACGACGGTTCCGTGACACTTGATGATGCCGGAGCTGTTGTGGATTACTATCTTGGAGCAGATGGCGCAGCGGTGAACAAGAAGAGTGCTGATATGGACGGTAACAATGTTATAACAGTGTCAGATGCTAACGCTATAGTCAATAAGGTACTGTCTAAATAGGGAAACTTCTTGATATAGGTCAAAAAATAACATTATTCATCTCTTTCTGGAAACTTTGTGGCGTGCAACTGTTGTGTATGTCATTAAAAATGAGTATCTTTGCACCGCAAAACGTGGATGTTGCGCTGGCAGTAGGCTATCAACACACTGAAAAAGAGGAACTTGAGTGTATTTTCTTTCTGTGTGTAGTGCGCCTCAGACGGCAGAACTTCACAAAGAAAGAAAATTTTTTATATATACATTATTAATATTTAAACAGAAATGCCAGGATTAATTGGAAAAAAAATCGGAATGACATCCGTTTTCAGTGCCGACGGTAAGAATACACCGTGCACTGTTATCGAAGCTGGTCCTTGTGTCGTAACTCAGGTGAAGACCGTCGAGAAGGACGGTTATGCAGCTCTCCAGCTCGGCTTCGGCGAGGCTAAGGAGAAGAACACCACAGCTCCATTGAAGGGTATCTTCAAGAAGGCAGGCACAACACCTAAGCAGCACTTGGCCGAGTTCAAGTTCGATGAGGAACACAACCTCGGCGACACAATCACTGCAGAACTCTTCGCAGAAGGCGACTTCGTTGACGTAGTCGGAACTTCTAAGGGTAAGGGTTTCCAGGGTGTAGTAAAGCGTCACGGCTTCGGTGGTGTTGGTCAGGCAACACACGGTCAGGATGACCGCCTTCGCAAGCCAGGTTCTATCGGTGCCTGCTCTTACCCTGCAAAGGTGTTCAAGGGAATGCGCATGGGTGGCCACATGGGTAACGAGCGCGTTACAACACAAAACCTCAAAGTATTAAAGGTTATCCCAGAGAGCAACCTTATCATCGTTAAGGGCTCTATCGCAGGATACAATGGTTCAACCGTTTTAATCAAGAAGTAAGACAATGGAAGTAAGCGTATTGAATATACAGGGTCAGGAGACAGGCCGCAAGGTTGTCCTCAATGACGCCATCTATGCCATCGAGCCTAACGACCATGTCCTCTACCTCGATGTTAAGCAGTATCTCGGCAACCAGCGCCAGGGCACAGCCAAGGCAAAGGAGCGCAGCGAGATGTCAGGTTCTACACGTAAGCTCGGTCGCCAGAAGGGCGGCGGCGGCGCACGTCGCGGTGATATCAACTCACCAGTTCTCGTAGGCGGTGCACGCGTATTCGGTCCTAAGCCACGCGACTATCGCACTAAGCTCAACCTCAAGACAAAGATCCTCGCACGTAAGAGCGCTCTGTCATACAAGGTTCAGGAGAACGGCATCATCGTAGTAGAAGACTTCGCTTTCGAAGCTCCAAAGACTAAAGAATTCTTAAACGTTGTTAAGAATCTTAAAATCGAGGACAAGAAAGTGCTCGTTGTTTTGCCAGAAGAGAATAAAAACGTATATTTGTCAGCACGTAACCTGAAGAAGGCAACAGTAATGGGCGCAGCAAACATCAACGCATACAAGGTGATGAACGCTGACGTCGTAGTGCTCTGCGAGACAGCAGTAAAGGCAATAGACGAAGTTTTAACCAAGTAAACTTAAGAAGGAGAATATAGATTATGGCATTTATCATTAAGCCGGTTGTCACAGAGAAGATGACCAAGATTACTGAAAAGCAGCCAAACCGCTACGGCTTCATCGTTAAGCCAGAAGCAAACAAGCTCCAGATTAAGGCGGAGGTTGAGGCTCGTTACAACGTATCAGTAGAAGACGTTAACACCATGAACTATGCCGGCAAGCGCTCAGCTCGCTACACAAAGGCTGGTCTCATCAAGGGTCAGAAGAACGCCTTCAAGAAAGCAATCGTCACCCTCAAGGCTGGCGAGGAAATAGATTTTTACAGCAATATTTAATAAAACAAAATGGCAGTACGTAAATTAAAACCAGTTACACCTGGTCAAAGACACAAAGTTATTGGCACGTTCGAGGATATTACTGCATCCGTGCCAGAGAAGTCTCTCGTTTACGGTTAGCGTTCTACCGGCGGTCGAAACAACACCGGTAAGATGACAGTACGTTACATCGGTGGCGGTCACAAGCAGAAGTATCGTTTTATCGACTTTAAGCGTGAGAAGGATGGTGTTCCAGCAGTCGTAAAGACAATTGAGTATGATCCAAATCGTTCAGCTCGTATCGCTCTTCTCTACTATGCTGATGGTGAAAAACGTTACATTATTGCTCCTAACGGACTTCAGGTAGGTACTACTCTGATGTCAGGTGCTGAAGCTGCTCCAGAAATTGGTAACTCTCTCCCACTGGCTAACATCCCAGTAGGTACCGTTATCCACAACATCGAGCTTCGTCCTGGACAGGGTGCTCTCCTCGTTCGATCGGCTGGTAACTTTGCTCAGTTAACTTCTCGTGAGGGTCGTTAC
>JAGHTW010000090.1 GCA_018065145.1 Candidatus Prevotella equi | reverse complement strand
TCAAAGAGTAAAGCGGGATATTCCGACTTCTCTATACTGCAGATTCCAGGTTACCCTTCAACCAAGCATTGCCCACACACGGGAAAGGTTCGCGTACCTGTTATCATGATGGAATATGCCGACATGAAGTTTACACTCAACAGAAACGTTTGTGAAGAATACTTCAACGGAACGACGAGAACTCCTTATTCTTCGGACACAAGATTCGACGGTTATAGTTCTGTTGCACAATACTTCTATGATTCCAGCAACGGACAATTGGAATTCGAATTCGACCTCTATGGTCCTTACACCGCAACCAACAACCACGATTATTACGGAAAGGCATCCAGAAATATCTCTGTCATCCTGTCTGAAGCAGTAAGCAAAGCAGACAAAGATATAAACTTCAAACAATACGACTCTGACGGTAACGGCATAGTTGACATGGTCTATATCATGTATGCTGGCACTGGAGCAAACCTCAGTGGCGATAACAATGACGTATGGCCTGCTTGCTATCCTGGCAATCAGAACATCAGCACATCCGACGGAGTTAGGATAACTACAATTGGAGGTGCTAACGAGCTTGCTGGATATAGCAAGGGCAGCCCAATACGTGCGGGCGTCGGTGTAACAGTCCATGAGATGAGTCATGGATTAGGCTTGCCAGATCTTTACAATACTGGTACGCCAAAGAATCCTGCAACAGGATTGCCTGACTACAGCAACTGCGGACCAGAGGACTGGGATGTTATGGATGGAGGAGAAAACCTCTACAACGCCATGTGGCCATGTCTTTACACAGCATGGGAGCGTGACATCATGGGATGGATGAAGATAGAGGAACTGACAATGCCTACTGACATCACCATCTATCCGCTCAACGACAGTCAGGGACGTGGCAAGGCTTATCGCATCACCAATCCTGCGAACAAAAACGAGTATTACATAATAGAGAATAACTGCGTGGGTGAATGGAACCAATACCAAAACGGCCAGTACGGTACAGGTCTTATGGTTTACCATATCAACAGTAGCTCTACGGGCTTCGCCATGACTCCAAACAACACATACGGCAAACCAAATATCACAATACTGCCTGCCGACGGTTACATCATGGGACTTTACAACAGTGGAGAGAAGATAATGTATAATGGTGTGCTTACCACGATGCCAGAGAAAGACAGTGATTTCCGTTCACAATACTTCAGACCTGAATCACAAGGCGATCCTTATCCAGGTGCAAAGGGTGTAACATCTGTTGCGGCATTCAAGAACTACACAGGTACGGAAATGGTTAGCCAGTATCCTGTCACTGACATAATAAAGAATGCCGATGGCTCGGTATCATTCAAGTTCAAGGGCGGCACCATCTACGGCGATGCCGATGGCAACGGCATTGTGAACATGTCAGATGCCAACCTCGTTGCCAACTACGCATTAGGTCGCACCGTAGAGATAAAGAACCCAACAGCAGCAGACGTAGATAAGGACGGTGAGATAACAATGAAAGACGCAAAGGAGATAGTAAACATATACCTATCCAACGAATAAGCTACATCATCCTATCAAAAAAAACATACACATTGTAGCTATATTTGTATAGACGATTCACTACCATTACAGGTTTAATTCGTCCTTCATTCTTAGGTATTATGCAATTATCTTTAACTTATATCTCCCAACGAAAAATCAAAAATCACCGTCTATCACATTCTGTTTTATTCTAGCAACGACTTTATCGAAATACTCTTTCTTGATAAAGTTATTATATCTATTTATCACATCATCATTATTGAAATCCTTTATCAAATGAGTGATAAAATAAGAGCGTTTAGACATTGGTCTATTCAGCCATTCATTGTCTATCTGAATAGTCAATTCTGGATAATGATTTTTAGAAGATATAAGTACGGCATAAAACAATCCATCTTCATAATCTTGTATATCATCACAAGATAATACTAACGCAGGATGTGGTAAGATAGAACCATCTGGCATATCAAAAGGTACTTCAACAATCTCCCTTTGATGAACTTTTCCTATAGCCATTTTTCTATTCCTTTCATAGGTTTACGTACCCTCATAAAACGAGAATAATCCTCTTTAGATAATTCAAGCACAGCACAATTCACGTCTTGAAAAGAAGGCAAATCTTTTATTTGCTTCTCAAGATCTTCATCAGATAGAAAACGTTTATGCTTCAAGTTTTGTCTTTTTAACAACTTATTAGCATAAAGCATCATGAGGAGTTTAAATGACTCCTTATCATAGTTATCTGGCACTTCAAACGACATATGAACATGTTCTGCAACAGGCATGCCATACGTCAGTCGTGGCTCGTTCAGTTCCTGACGTTTTTCTTCTGGTATAATATATTCTTTTGACATAAAAATAGACAAAATTACTCTCTGGGCGCAAAGATACAAAATAAATTTGTAACTTCCAAACAATTCCGTTAAATTTTGAAGAAGGACGATTCACTGCCGTTACAGGCCTGAATCGTCCTTCATTCTTAGGTATTGTTAGGTTGTTCACTCTTTATAGAAAAAGACAACCTCTTTTGATTCTCATCGTGTACAAACATAAGATCACCTTGGGCTATAACATCCATTCCCAACAAAATATCCGTAGTAATCAAAGGAGCATCAATCACATTCAGTTTTACAAAACGCATAGAATCGCTAAACGCCAAGTCTATCTTGTAAACATTTCTAATCTGTGTTCTACCATCATACCCAGCAACCTTCATGAAGTCAGTAGGTACCAATCCTAAACGGTGTACCATTAGTTCTGACACCACAGTCACAGTAGCTCCAGTGTCCCATAAAGCATTTGCTTCAATGACATTCTCGTTTGAATTACCTTTCCTTGCATATCTCCCCACATCTATCGTACATGGTGACACTATCTTATTAGCATCCCATGACATCTTGTGTACGAACGTGTTCATTATTTAGAAATTACAATTAACCGTTTGTACCGTATCAAGACTACCTTCAACGCAGCGATGTAAGAGGAAATGTCCAATACCAAAATTCTTTACAGCGAAGTCGTATGCCACATCCTCGTCATTAAAGGCAAACACTTCCATAGAATCCGACAAGACAACATACATCCCTGCATATTTCTTTACCAATTCCTCTTCATGACTTACATAATAGTCATAATGCTGTTGTAAAACCAATCCATCCATTGTCATCAATGTTTTTATATCACTAGAATATTTATCTACTCTCTGGGCGCAAAGATACAAAATAAATTTGTAACTTCCAAACAATTCCGATAAATTTTGAAGAAGGACGATTCAGTGCCGTTACAGGCCTGAATCGTCCTTCATTCTTAGGTATTGTTAGGTTAGATTATGTATCATAATGAAAGTTCCTACTTATTCCTAAACATCTCAACTGTCGTTCTAAATTCATTAACTACAGCCTCAAGATCATCAGAAAAAAGAGGAATCATTAAAGACGCATAGTTAACAATTCCCTCTTCATCAGGAATGCTGGCAGATAAGAATACTATCTCATCGCGTAAAACTGAACTATCATACCATGATCTAAACAAACGGCTACGCATAGACTGTTTACCATCACCCGTTTCACAAATATACAGCAATGCTCGCTGGTTCTCCAGGAAAAAATTCTCAATAATAGAGATAATAGTATCACGAACTTTCCAATCCCTTGGTGATTTCACGTTATCAACATTTGCTATACCAAATTGGTAAACCTTAGCAGATTGAATTAAATCATCTTCTATGAAATCGATTGCATAATGCACATCATAGTCCGTAAAGAACTCCAAAGTTGAAGTTCTAGATGTAGCATAAACCTTATAAGGAGAATGTTGATTAATTTTATCTACGTCTAAAGTAATCATTACCAAACTTCAGTATAGTTAACCTTCAAACCGGTACGTTGTTCATAGCGTACGGTCATATCCTTAACCAATTCTTCCAATCGCTCTTGCTTTCGAATCTTAGACTTTTTCAGTCGAAGCAAGAAACTTTCCTTATTCTTATCCATAATTCTAAAAGTTTTAAAACTCAACACGGGCGCAAAGATACAAAATAAATTTGTAACTTCCAAACAATTCCGATAAATTTTGAAGAAGGACGATTCAGTGCCGTTACAGGCTTGAATCGTCCTTCATTCTTAGGTATTGTTAGGTTATTTACCAGCAGTAAAACCTTCTTCAATAAAATTCACCAAATAATTAACACTCGCAATGTGAATATCACGTGAAATAATATGAACATATTGGTTGTTACCAACAGCATCCTTGATGATAATAGGCGTATCAACAAGTCCCTCAACACCATGCGAGTTTATGTACCTGTCAAACATCCTTGAAAATAACCTACTTCGATATTCCTGCGGAGAAATACTACGATTTGCATTAGGAATCTCATTAAGATCATCACATACATAGTAGAAAATAACATCATTGGTAAGAAACACGTTTGCAATAAACTTTGATATTTCTTGAATAATATGCATATCCGTTACATTACCACCTTCCAAACGATCTAACACAATCTGATAAATTTCCAAATTCGGTTCTGGCAATACAAGATCGCCCCACCAGCGTTTGTCCAGAGGGGTTAAATAAACATAGTATTTATCACCACTATGCGATTGTAATGAAACAGAGAAAATCATGACACAGCAATTGTAACTGCATTATTCCTCATGGCACGCATTTTTTTGAGCGTGGCTATCTTTTCTTCCTTCAGCCTTTCCATTACACTTATGCACTTTGGCGAAGGATTTTCTATCACGATAGGATTTCTTGTCATAACTGTCAAATTAGCAAAATTGGTTATCTGGGCGCAAAGATACAAAATAAATTTGTAACTTCCAAACAATTCCGATAAATTTTGATGAAGGACGATTCAGTGCCGTTACAGGCTTGAATCGTCCTTCATTCTTAGGTATTGTTAGGTTAGATTATGATTGTTTGTGTGTGTAGTGTTGTCTCAGTGTACGTATCTCTCTCAATAATTTATATTTCCTATTTTTAGTCATCGCTACCCCAACCACCACCAGGTACATCAGGTGTATCAATTGGTGTATCAAAAATATCTATTTCATCCTGAGTTTCACTTGAAGGATCCTCATTGTATGACAATGTTCCAGTATGCGAGGTATTGAGCATCAATTCGTCAATATCAATATCTTCAAAACATACTTCGGGCTTTGTATATATCTTTTTCATCTTTGCTTTTCTTTTTGATTTTTTGTTATTATCCTGTTCTATTATAAGATTGCTGTGAGAGATTATCTCACAACAATCTTTTGACCATTTACAATATACACGCCCTTTTGAGCTTTGTTTATAGATGTTACATCATCACCAACTTTCTGACCTCCTATTGTATAAACAGATGTATTCTTCTCAAAAGTTTTTACATCATCACTACCATTGATAAGTATCACACCCGTTGGAAGATCCTCTTCAGTGAACTCACCATCACGAAGGTCTTGTACTGCGAAGCTAAACGCCTTAGCGCTACTAGGTCCTACTATTGCAAAATAAGCACGATAACCACCAATCTTGTAATCAGCATTGTACCTATAAAGACCATCTTCCTTATCTCCATTACCCGGTATATCGGTCAACATAAAGAATGAACCTGCAGGTATAGTCTCACGCTTATAGATGCCTTTGAATGTGAACTCATTTTCAGATATATCAACATTGAAGCGAGATGGATCCACAATCTTCTCTGCATCACGTAGTACAGACGAAACAGTTGCTGCACCTTCAATAGTTACATTATGGAACGCAAACGTACCATTCTTACTTGGTTTAACGAAGTATGGACGACCTGCCTCAATATACTGGTTAGCATGGCGTACAAAGTGGAGTTGATCCTTATCATTCACTCCATCACAAGTCACAAGGATATACTTATCGCCGAAAAGTTCCTTACACTGTGACTCATTTACAGAGAATGGAAGACAGATACTTGACCACTTGTCTTTTGAGAATGTACGAGGCACAACACTTCCTGTACCATTATTGTAATCAGAAGCACGACAATCGTTGATTGTAATATTACAGTTTTGCTTATCTGCAGTAAATGTCTCAACACCTGTCCAAGTAAATGCACCAGTGTTATATTCATTATTCTCCTGATTATGATCATTCAGAGTTCCCTGCCAATTCATCATATCAGGATCGCTCTTGCTTTGCCATGTCAAACCATACTTACTTCTGTTTGGATAACCTTCTGGTACGAATGAGAATCCACCAAACTCAAACTTAGAACCTGGCTGGAACACAAAGTAAGTCTTACCAGCCTTTACGTTAAATGCATAACGTACATAAGCCTTATGAGGAAGAGCGAAACCGCCATTTTCAAGACGAATGATATCCTCTCTAGCACCCTTTGGCTGCCAAGCAGTTAAAAGAGCAGTTTTATCATGTTCTGTTCCACGGAATTCACTCCAGTCAAAAGAACATCCATTTCTTAAATTTTCAGAAGTCACCCCCTTGACTGTGGCTGTCTGAGCTATAACAGACTCAATTTGATTACAACGTGAACGACCCTGCGTATAGTATCCTGCGTGCTTAGTGTCATTACCTGTTGGAAGATACTTACTTACAGAATTAAAACTATTATCACCGACATTCTCGCCAGCCATTGGAATTGGTTTACCAGTCTCATCTGTGATATAAAGTGGACGCCATTTCAACTGATATTCCTTTGATATAGAAGTTATACCATAATGATAATCTACAGAACCATTCTGTACGAGATATACGAGGACGATGCCGCTCTCTTCTGGCTCGAACTTAACGAATGCGCCACGTGCTGGCAGACGGTATGTGGTGTTGTAGTACTTTGTCTTGTCTTGCTCTGCTGCGGTACCACTTGCGAATGTATATGAGCTGCCGTTGTTGAGTGGTATGGCATTGCCCTTGCTGTCAACTGCAGCAATAAGAGCACTCTTATTCATCTCGTCTACAGGGTTCTGGTTACCAGCATTATAGAATCCGAATCCATCAATAGGACGATTATAGAATGGATCATCATCATCAAGCTCTGAACCAATACGGCTATTCTCACCTGCCGCACTCTTGTAGTTCCACTGATCCTCCTTACCATTATTATACTTGTTATCAGCTCCCTGACCTTCTTCTTTCCAACCAGAGAATGTCATTGTGATAGCTGTTGGAATATTTGTTGTACGAACTTTAAGACCATTATCTACACCACCAGACATTATGTATGACTCATAATCTCCAAGCTTATAAGTAGGAATGTCGATAATCTCAAGATAGAAGAATGAAGACTTTGCTACACAATCACCGAACTTAGTCTCGTTGCTTGAGTGTACAGTTGCAGTAACCTTCACCTTGAAGATATTACCCTCAGCGTCAATAGTCATCTTCTTGGCTGTCAAACCACCTTCTTCGTTTATTTCTACATAATCGGATGTTGCTGCGTCATTAAATGTGTATGTGATATCGTCATTCTTACCAACGCAAATTGTAGGAATACCACTTGAGAAACCATTCATGAAGAGAGTTGCTGTTGTCTCATTATCAACAGTTGTATTCTCATCAACAAGATACTTTGGCTCGTACTTGAAGCCATGCAGACGAAGTGTACCATCAGTTGCATTGTAAACATAATATGTCTCACCCGCAACAAGAGGCTTTGTGAATGACTCGTCACTTGTCTTTGCAGTTTCTATAGTCTTGACCTCTACCTCAACGACCTTTCCTGTCTTAGCATCTTTCTTCATAAGTGCAAGAGCTGTGTTAGCAGCAAAGTTAGCATCAATAGTAAGCAAGCCGCTTGCAGAAGGGTTAAACTGGTAGAATGTACCACTAATAGGATTACCATCAGCATCAAGACCAAACGCAGAAATAGATTCAACGACTACTGGTTTTGCCTCCTGATTGCTACAAAGTGGAAGATCAGGGAGTGTACTAGCATCAGCTGTCCAATTGTCATCACCTGATGCACCAACAGTCATCATGATTCCAGGAACACCCTTTACCTGTGTACCACCAATGATTGTACCAGCACCGATATAGTGGAAACGTCCCATCTGCTTTGCAAACTCTGTATCTGTTGTAAAACGAGTAGAAGGCTGTGCATCGCGATCTGCCACTACAGTTTTACATGTTGACATAATATCCCACTTAGCATTACCAGAGAAATCCTTTACATGGATTGTATATACTTTATCAGCAGGATCATTATACTTGTTGCGTGTAGATTCGTCCTTTGCCGTCGCTGACACGCGAATCTTTACATCCTCTTCAACATTACCAACGAATACTTCGCCTGTAGTTTTGTTTACCTTAAGAACAACAACTTCACCCTTCTTGTAAACAGCATATTCACCATTCTTTTTCACATCAGGATTATCAGAAACAGTTTCTGTTGTTACAGAATATCCTACAGAATGATTGTCTGAAGTGGTGATGTCGTATGTAATGTTAAATTTGTCTGTCACATCATTATTTGAAGAAGGTATTACAACCGTTGCAATAGGTTCTTCAAAGCTCCACTGAGAGTTTTTCTCTGTTGTGGTCTCGTAATAGCTGAGACGAAGTTCTGTGTCAACTTTATCTTGAATTTCATAAGTATAAGTTCTTGTACCAACATCGTTAGAACCTACATCCCAACGAGTGTGGTTCCAAGGACGAATAGTATATTCTATATCGTAAGAACCAGCATGTTCAAAGGTAAGAGTCCACTTCTCAAATGCCTCACCGAAGCCTTTAACAGAGTTATATGTTGTACCTGCAATCTTATCACCAGCAACTAGTACATAATCCTTGTATGTTTCGTAGTTTGCATCAGTAATCTTGACATATTTACCATCAACGAAAATAGAATCGCCAACAATAGCTTTCACATTACCTGCGGTAACGATTTTATCATTGCTCTTCAGTGTCTTGTAACTACGGAAAGCATACTGGTCACCATAGAACTTCTCACCTGTGTAAGGATGAGTCCATTCATTTGCTGCCCACTTCTCCTGATCCTTAACCCAATGTCCACCTTCATATTTCTGGAAGGTTGTTGGCCAATCGTTAACCTTGATTACCTGAGCGGCATGATCTGAAATAAAGAAAGTATATGCGAAGTGGTCATCCTCAAAGTTA